>CAYPJB010000248.1:0-7064 GCA_964410845.1 uncultured Bacteroidales bacterium
CTTCGTCTTGATCGGCTTGAATTGACTGCGAACATTATCGGGTACATTCTCTTTCGGGTCCCATAAGTCAATATGACTGGGACCACCCTGGAGATAGACCATGATGACGCTTTTTGCCTTGCCGTACCCAGCACCTCCCTTATTCCTGGTCTCGGTATTTTCAGCTGCACTTGCTGACTGCAAACGGAAGAGTGTTCCCAGGCTGATTCCGAGGAGCCCCGAACCTCCCACGCGAAGAATGTCACGCCGGCTGTAGCCGAGTTGTTTGTCGCACAGGTCTTTTCCAGACTGACCGGGAACGATGATCATGTTTCTCTCCGTGTCTGCTGTCTTGTATCGGTAGTGAATCGTTAGTGATTGAAGAGGAAAGCCGGGCTATTGATAAGTGCCCAGGCCAAATCCTGAGCAGCGGTTAAACGGGGGTTAGCCAGTTGCTGTTTGCTCATTTCCAGATCCTGCCGTAATTGCAGCAATTTGCCGTCGATAGCAATGGGCTTACTGACCTCCACCAGTTGAGCACGCAGTTCCTTTACCTTGGGATCGATAGGCAGCGGCATGCGTGCCTGGGCCAATTCAGACTGCAGCTTCTGAATGGCGGGATCAGCATTGCGATAGAATCGCAACAAGAGTTGCTTTTGCTCCTCTGTCTGCCTGGCCAGAGGAAGGTCGAGAATGCTTCGAAACTCATCAGCCAGCCCAAGGGGAATGGGATTAACTTTAGTAGTTGATGCAGAAAGTCTGAACCGGCCGATCGTATGGTCAGCCAGGTTAAAGCGATGCAGCAACTTGAAAGTGAAGATAGTTCCTTCCTCGAAGCCAACAGGTTCCTTGAGTTGGAAGACGACCCAGTGAGTCAGTCCGGTGACGGGGACAACTGCCCAGCCCTTTTGGTCATTTGACTTTTCATCGATCAACTGCGCGGGACTAAACCCTTCCTGTGAATAGTCTGCCAAAGCAGTAGTGAATGCAATCTTTTTGGCCTTGCTCGGATCGTTGCGTGGAGCAGCGGTTACTTCGAACTCGGAAAGCACAAAGTTTCCGTTAGGAGCACGACCTGGTCCATTGCTGGGTAATTTGTCGTCCATCAAAACTTCCAGCCTTAAGGCAGTTATGCCTTTGACTTCGGTGCTGGCCGTGACAGTGTAGTCAGATTTCTTGAGTTCACCGCTGGCTACCAAGGAAAGATCGTCCCGTTTGGCAATGGTGGATCCATTGGTAGCTGTGTAACTGCTCGGGTTAAAGCGGAACCATTCGATCTGAGCATTTTTCGTCTTCTGGTAGTCGGCAACCTTGGCTGCCAGGATCGTGCCTTCGATCTTTTTCAGATCAGCCTCAAGAGTTTTGACTTTCTCGAGCCGCTGTTTTTCCATTTCAGCTAGTTTCGGGGCAATGGCTTTCTCATGGGCTTCCAGTGCTGACTTTGTTTGAAGGATGGCAGCGTTGCGATCAGCTTCCTTCTTGGCCTGTATGGGTGCCCACCGTTTTTCCCGTGCATCGACAGTTTTCAGGAGGACCTGGTGATCGCTACCGATCTCCTGGAAGATCTTCTTCGCGTCCGCCAGTTCTTTGGAAGTGGCAGGTCTATTGAGGATACGCAGGAAGAGTTGGTTAATCAGTTTGTTATCGTCATTTTCGCTGGTTACAAGTTTGACAAGTTCGCTTTGTGGATCGCTGATGGCATCGGCAATCGTCTGGCCATTCACCAGAGCCATCACTGGCCCCAGTTGCAAACCCGAACTTCGTTCACACTCGCAGGCACTCTCACGAACTGGTCGGCCCAGAGTTGAAAGGAAGCCAGTAGGTAGTTCAACACCAACGTCTGGCAATGCAGAAGCACGAGTTCCTGGAGGTACTCCGGGTATTTTGGTGATCGCGCCTGTCACCTTGTAGACCGTATCGTAGAGTACTTCCGCAGGTAATCGCTTGGCTGTGGCATGGGAGAAGTTATGCTTGTCGTCAGCATTCCATTTGTTGCTGGTAACAGTTAGCTGATAAGTGCGTGATTTGGCAATCAAGGCCATCATGTGTCGTACATTGAAATCGCTCTTAATAAATTCCGCAGTCAAGTAATCAAGGAGTTCTGCATTGGATGGCGGGTTGCCAGCGCGAATATCGTCAAGCGGTTCGATCAAGCCCACTCCCTGCAGGTATCCCCAGATTCGGTTGACGTAGCTTCGTGCGAAGTACTGATTGTCTTTCGCAGTAAGCCAGTTGGCCAGCTGTTCCCGGCGAGGCATCTCTTTCGTTGTTTCCACCTTGGCCTTGTATGGAAACTGTGGCTGAGTGATTTGTTGCGTTCTGTCATGCTTGATGTCGCCTGTCGGCTTATCTTCCACGATCTCGTAGAAGGGCTTGGCCCCTTCGACATCGGTGCCACCAATTTTGCGGTTGTTGCTGGCAGGGTCACTCTTGAGACTGACTTGAGCAAAGTAGGCGGCGGTCTGGTAATAATTATCCTGTGTCCAGCGCTCAAACGGATGATCATGGCATTTATTACAGTTGAAACGTACTCCGAGGAACAAGTGAGTGGTGTTCTCCATCATCGCAGTGGGTTCACGGAGAATCTTGTAATACGACGCAGCAGGATTATCCTTATTCGATCCCTTAGCTGTCAGCACTTTGCGAACGAACTGATCATAAGGTGTGTTTTTCTCAACTTCCGTCCTTATCCATTGACGGAATGCAGCTGCGCCTTCGGGCGCCAGATACTTGCGATTCACCTGCAGCAGATCAGCCCATTTGTTCGTCCAATAATCAATGAACTCCGGTGAGCCAATGAGTTTGTCTACCAGGGCTTCGCGTTTCTTTCGGCTGGGTTCCTTGCTCTGTTCAAATGCCAGAATCACTTCAGGAGTAGGTGGCAATCCGGTGAGGTCGAGGTGAACACGACGAATGAAATCGAGATCGCTGCATAGGTCTGAAGGAAGAATCTTCAATCGTTGCCATTTGGCAGATACCAGTTCATCAATGCGGTTGTAGGTTTCTGGTTGATTCCAGACAAAACCGGTGCGATCACCCATCACAGTTAACGTCGTTGCAGCGTATGCTCCTTCAAAACGGGCAAGAATCGGAGCTTCACCTCGTCGGATGGCTGTCAGCAGCGATGCCTTGTTATGAGTTGCCACTTCCGTGTTGCCACTTTCAACAATTGCTTCTTGAGTGACATCACGTTTCTCACCATTGCTGTAAGTAGCGACGATGCGAAACTGTTGTTTATTCCCTTCGCGTTGGATAATGGGGTTCCTGGGAAGGATTTCAATCTCTTTGACTCGTGGAGTATCGAGTTTCAAAATGGCGCCACTGCCAATCCAGCGTTTGAGGATCTCGTAGTATGCTTGCCCGGGTTTAGTCAGTTGACCACCAACGTGGGGAACGCTGGCAGAAGCTTTCAAGAGCATCAAGCTGTTTTCAGGTGATGCGACATTAGTTCGTCGGGAAGCAAGTTCATCGGTAAAGGCACGCACATCAAAGATGGGATCGTACCCTCTCAGGCTGAGCTTGAAGCCAGCCTTGCCCGCCTGGGCACCATGACAGGTGCCAGTGTTGCACCCCATTTTGGAAAGGACAGGCATGACATCGTGAATATAGTCAACCGCCTCATTGTGATAATCAACGACATCTACTTGAATGCTGGTTGAAATAGTGCCCAAGCTGAGTTTGATCGTACACGCTCCTGAGCCAAGCGGGCGAATCATGCCGTTAGGATCGACTGCAACTGTTTTGGCACTTGGCGAGTACTTGATTTGACGGGTGACATCAACATTGTCAACACTGCCATCGGAACTGCGAATTTTGCCGAAGACTACCAATTGAGCGTAGTCAAATGGTCCTTTGAGCAGAAACTGCTTTTGAACCGGTTCCAGGCTCATGAGAGTTGTGCCTGCCGGCAAAGCTTCTTTGGTGATGGGTTCTTGCGGACGGTCAGCAGCAATGATTGACGTGGACTTCGACTTCTCGATTGCAGGGGCAACAGCAACGGCCTTGAGCAGTTTACCTGTGTTGGTTTCGAATAACCGAAGTTGTCCATCAGCGCCAGCTGCTGCTACTTTCTCACCGTTAGGGCTGAATGCTACTGCAAAGAGTGCAGCGGAATCACTCTTTGCCTGGGAAATCAGTTTGACACCATCGACATGGTAATCTTCGAGCTTCTTCTTTTCAGCAGGGCTGCGGCCAAAAACTTCCTTGGCCATGATCTTCTTCAACTCTTCCGGAAGATTCGTATCAAACTCGTAGCCATATACATGAAGCGTGCCAGCCATGTCGAGACTGCTGACGGCAGCAATTCGTTTGCCATCCTTACTCACAGCTACTGCATTGACGCGACCGGGCATCCCCGGAAGTTCTCGGATCAGGTTGGAGTCATCACCAATCTTTCGATCAACGTTGCGAAAGATGCGGTAGACTTTGGGTTTGCCATCAGCTCCACCGACAACAAATTCATCTCGAGTAGGATGGCTGGCAATACTGTTGATACCACCACGCAAGGCACCTGGCGTGATCGAGGTAATGTTGTCAACAAAACGCTGAGTGGCGACTTCGGTTAGTTTGGTAGTCATGTCGCGACTGACAGAAACCAGATGCGTGCCACTAGGGTTAAAGGCTGTGTCCAATGGCCAATCACTATGCGAGCCTTGCTGCAATACCTGCTGACCCGTTTTTGCATCAATTGCCCGCACTGTATTATCCGAACAGCCGAAACCAATCTTGCTGCCATCAGGCGACCAGCTAACGCCATAGAGAGTATCGAAACCGAAGCTGGCAGAGAGCACGAGCTTCTTGTCCGCCAGTTTCCAAACCTGGATTTCCCCTTGTCGGGCAGGTAGACCGCCTGCAACAGCCAGGAAATCGCTTTTTGGCGAGAACTTCAGGGACTGAATGCGTTCGGAAAGGCCGATGAGTCTGGCTTCCAGCTTGCTCATATCCGCTGAATACAGGAGTACCTCGTTGAAGCCAGCAATAGCCAGGTACTTGCCATCAGGAGAGTAATCGATGGCAGTGACTACTGGCGGACGAGTGTAAACGGGAGGGTTTTCGGGACTATAGGGCTTCAATTGGCTGGTTGCATCATTCTTTGCACCCTGTGCGATCCAGCGTTTGATGAGATCGATCTCTGCTTCGCTAAGAGGTGCTCTGCCATCGGGGGGCATTGTCGCTTTGCCATTGATGGGTGTTATGTCTTCCATCAGACGACTTTTCTCAGGATGAAGCGGCACAATAGCGACATCACCTGATTCACCGCCAGCCAGAAGCTTCTCAAAGCTCGTCATGATGTAGCCAGCTTTGGCTTTGGCCGGCTGATGACATCCCTGACAATGAGCCTGGAATATGGGGCGAATCTGCTTTTCATAACTGATTACTGAAGCAGACTTGGCATTGTCAGCGACCAAGAACAACGGCGTGGCTGCCAACATGGCGAGCGATAACCATCCGCTGAAGAGAATTCGGAAAGGCATAGCAGACATTCCTGGGTGTGCAAACAGTCTTACAGGCAGGATCACTGGCAGATCATTAAATTGTAAACGAATTACCCGGCAGTACAACTGCAAAAACTTTGCCAGAAGTGTCTATCTTGCAATTAACGATTGAGTCGTAGTGGAGAGAAACCGCGAAAGTGATCAGGTGAATCAACCAGAAAGGAGTTGCTGAGTATCGAATCGGGGATACAAGGCAATCAAAGTTTTGACGAGTATCGGAGAACTGTGATACACTTGTGCCTTCGAGTGCCATCAGATACCAGCCATGCTCTCTATCTGTGATTCTTCGGGTCGATTCAATCGCCGTTCATTTTTGCATGTCGGCGGACTTTCAGCATTAGGAGCCCTCTGTCCAGCACTTGCAGGTAAGGTCCATGCCGATTCCTCATTGTATTCCGGTAAATCCATTATCTTTCTGTTCATGCATGGCGGACCCAGTCAGTTCGAGACTTTCGATCCAAAAATGTCTGCACCTTCGGAAGTGCGAAGCACGACTGGCGAAGTAAAAACGACGATTCCGGGGATTACTTTCGGTGGAACTTTCACCAAGCTCGCCCGCCAGGCGCATCGATGCTCCATCGTCCGTTCATTTGTAACGGGTGATGGCAATCACGACATCAAACCGATTGTCAGTGCTGATACATCAGGTGCCAACCTCGGCTGTATTTTGTCAAAGGCTATTGGAGCCAATCATCCCATTACTGGAATGCCAACCAATGTTGCATTATTTCCACAAACAGTAGTCTCTGCATCAGAACCAGCACAAACCAGTTTTGGCAATTTCCTTTCGACAGGTCCTTTTGGCTTTGGTATGGCTCCATTGGTTCCGGGCAGCAATGGTCCATTTCAGAAGAATTTGAAATTAGCCATTCCACTGGATCGCTTGAATGATCGTCGATCTTTGTTGAATCATTTCGATAAGGTGAGAAGTTGGCTTGATGAGCCTCGCCAGGAAGGTCTCGATTCCATCCGTTCCAACGCATATCGCATACTGCTTGGTTCGGTTGCCGATGCTTTTGATCTGGGAAAGGAGGATCCACGGATCATTGATAAGTATGATACTCAGCCACATATGCGAGCTGATCAAATTGATAAGAAATGGAACAATTACAAGTACTACCGGGACAATGCAGCGACACTGGGCAAGCTACTCCTTCTGGCCCGGCGATTATGTGAACGTGGTTGCGGTTTCGTTACTGTGACAACGAACTTCGTGTGGGATATGCATGCCGATGTGAACAACGCGCCGTTGAGTGAAGGCATGCGATATGTCGGACTTCCCTTTGATCATGCTGTGTCGGCCTTTCTGGAAGATGTTGCATTACGTGGACTTTCCGATCGCATTCTGCTGGTATGCTGTGGAGAAATGGGGCGAACACCGCGAATCAACAAGCTGGGAGGACGCGATCACTGGGGAAATCTGGCACCGTTACTCCTGGCTGGCGGGGGCTTGCAGATGGGACAAGTAGTAGGCCGTTCCAATTCTCAAGGTGGAGAACCATCGACCGATCCCATTACCAACCGGAATCTCATCGCTACCATCCTGCACACGCTTTTCGATCTTGGTAAGCTGCGTGTTGCTCCTGGCTT
>CAYPJB010000249.1:0-7016 GCA_964410845.1 uncultured Bacteroidales bacterium
TTTGATAATGCTTTTGACTTTAAAGGTCGCAGTATCCCAGAGCACTAATCGCCGATCGGGCACAGGGGTACTGGTCGGTGTACTGGCGAGCAACGGAAAACACGAGATGCTCGCCAAAGTAGAACCATCAGCTGAAATGGCCAGCTGGCAGACAGGCTGCTTCAGTTCCTTGCAGGTGGCTAACAGTTTTCGGGAAGCGACATCCCAGACTTCAATCGCCGGTTCTGTGGTGCCCACGTACAAACGTGAACGATCAGGCGATAGTGCAAGTGCCCCAAGTACACCATAGCCGCCCTGATTTGTTTTAAGCAAGGCGATGGGCTTGTCCTGATGGATGTCCCATATTTCAACACAGCCTTCGTTCAGGCCTGCGATCGAATGGCTGCTCACCGCCAGATGCGTGCCCTCATCCAGAAAGACGAGGGCTGTATACACCAGGTTCTTCGCTGGCAGCACCCGACGCAACTTGCCTGTAGCACCGTCACGTAATTCAATGCGACTGGGTGTCTGCGGGCCAGCGCCGTCACAAACAACAGCCAGAGTCGAGCCATCAGGGGAAAGGACTGCCGTGCGTGGCAGGCTCTCCAGGGGAATGCTGTACAGCACCTCTCCACCTGGCCAACTTCGAACCATGCAGACCTTCGATAGATCCGTGGTCACCAGCTTACGATAGTCTGAAGAAAACTGCAAACTGCGGAGAGGATCAGTGTGATCGTTCCGATGATGAACTCCGTACAGCTTGGATGCTTGCAATTCTTTATGCAATAAGCCCCACGTGAATCCCCGATGCCTGGCCAGGCTTGGCGCTGCATAGCGATTCAGCAACTGCAGTCCGAAATCGTAATCCTTCCTCAGATAAGCTTCATGGGCCTGCTTGACATCCAGTGCATATTGGACGGGATTGAATTGGGCAGCATTTCCCACACGGGCCACACCCTTCGGCTGCTGGCCGAAATACAGGTAAGCGAAGGGGACAATCAGCAATAACGCAGCCAGGAGTACCAGGCTCAATCGGCTTTCCCATCGCTGGCGTTCACGCGTGGAAATGATTCCAAGATACTTGTCCAGTGCAGCAGCCAGTTCGCCAGCATCGGCATAGCGATCCTGTGGCGAAGGCTGCAGGCATTTCTGCACAATGGCCAGCAGAGCATCAGGAATGCCTTGCGTGAGACTATCGGTAAAGGTGGTATGTTGACTGGTATGTGCCAGCTCTTTGAGCTTGGTGGTGGCACTGCGGTAGGGTTGCCCGGTCAGCAATTCATAGAGAATCGCCCCCAGAGCAAAAACATCCACAGCAGGCCCTACCTGGCTGGTTGCCTGTGCCTGCTCAGGAGCCATGTAGCTGGGCGTGCCTGCAATCATGCGTTCGTAGGTGATGTTGATGAACTGCGAGAGGCCGAAATCCGTCAGGCGCGGAGTAGCCTGACTCAGTGACAGTGGTATGACAACCGTATTCAGATCGCCTTTGCTGATGCCGTCCTGAGTCAAGAGGATGTTAGCCGGTTTGAGGTCGCGATGCACTAGTCCACGTACATGTAAATAGGCCACTGCCTGGGCCACCTGGCGAAGGAAAGTAGCTGCTTCGATAGCAGGCACCCGGCCTGGATGCTGAGTCAGCCATTTGCCAAGATCAATTCCCGGGCAGTAGGCGCAGGTCATGTAGCCTACGCCATCCTGATGGCCTGCATCGAAAACAGCGACGATATTGGGGTGATCGAGCGACGCTGCGGTAATGGCTTCTCGTTTGAATCGCTTCATCCATTCCGGCTTGGTCAGTACTTCCTGACGGGCAATTTTCAGGGCCACCAGGCGGTGCAGGCTCAGGTCTTCCGCCAGGTACACAATACCAAATCCCCCCTGACCGAGAACTCGCTTGGTGAGATACCGGTTCATCCACAGGGTCTGGTCGGGCAAGGCCTGGGCCGCGGTATCGGTTGCGGGCCAGAGCCGAGCTACTTCACTGAGGAACGATTGACCGGGCTGCTGTTCCTGAAGCTTGCTCGCCTGGATGAAGATCTCGTATTCCGAAGCAGTGAGCGTGGCATCAAGGGGTTTGTTGGTCATATGGCAACACCAGACGACCTGCAGATAGGGAGATAGCATTCAAGACGCTGACGAAATGTCAGCGTGGTGTCAGAGCCGGTGATGGGAGAAGCCAAGTTCATGAAGATAGTGTACCTTAAGTCTTTTGATTTCGCATGCAGTATTTGCTTCACTCTACGATTCACTTCCTTTAGCATACGAACATCACACTCGCAGGATGGTGTCATGCATCGATTGTTTTCACTTGCCTTGTTGATCTGTTTGTCTGCAACTGTCTATGCCCAGGCTCCGCGGAATCGCCCGGCACCCACCGACGACGAAAAGCAGCACGCTGAATACGTCCTGGCTAATTACACCAAGTATGAGCAAAGCATTCCCATGCGGGATGGCAAGAAGCTCTTCACCGCCATCTATCGTCCCAAGGATGATTCACGCAAGTATCCCATTTTGATGATGCGGACGCCGTACAGCGTGGGACCCTATGGCGTGGATAAGTACCGAAACCGCTTGGGACCATCGCAACTCTTTGATCGTGAAGGCTACATCTTTGTGATGCAGGACGTGCGCGGACGCTGGATGTCGGAAGGGGAGTTCGTCAACATGCGACCCCATAACCCGAACAAGAAGACCCAGACTGATATCGATGAAAGCAGCGACACCTACGACACCGTCGATTGGCTCGTGAAAAACATCCCCAATAACAATGGCAGAGTAGGGCAGTGGGGCATCAGCTACCCGGGCTTCTATACCGCAGCGGGGATGATCGATGCCCACCCGGCACTCAAGGCAGTATCCCCCCAGGCACCGGTCACCGACTGGTTCACCGGCGATGACTTTCATCATAATGGCGCACTCTTTCTGCCTCACTGTTTCAACTTCATGGCCAATTTCGGGAAGCCACGTCCCGAACCTACCACGAAGTTTGCCTACATGCCTTTCGACCATGGCACACCTGATGGCTACGATTTCTTCCTGAAGATGAATCTGCTCAGTTACGCTGATAAGCTCCACTTCAAAGGCGAGGTGGCCTTCTGGAACGAGATGATGGCGCATGGCACATTCGATGACTTCTGGAAGAGCAGAAACATTCGTCAGTACATCAACAAGGACATCAAGCCCGCCGTTCTCACCGTAGGTGGCTGGTTCGATGCCGAGAATCTTTTCGGTGCACTCGAAGTAGGCAAGCGGGTAGCCAAATCCGGCAACACCCTCGTCATGGGCCCGTGGGTACATGGCGGCTGGAACCGAGGCGACGGCGATGCACTAGGCAATGTGAAGTTCAATGCCAAGACAGGCTTCTACTACCGTGAACAGATCGAGTTCCCGTTCTTCCAGCATCACTTGCAGGAAAAGGGAGAATGGAAGGCACCTGCTGCTTGGGTATTCGAGACGGGCACGAATCAGTGGCGGAAGTTCGAAAGCTGGCCTCATTCACCAAGGGGAATGATACAGCCCATTCACTTGCGTCCTTCAGGCCAACTCGCATTCAATGAACCAGAATTGATTAAAGCAGCTACCCCACAGTCAGATACCAGCTTCGACGAATTCGTCAGCGATCCCTCCAAACCCGTCCCCTACTTCGATCGCATCGCTATCGGCATGGAGAAGGAATACATGATCGCTGACCAGCGTTTTGCTGCCCGTCGGCCTGATGTGCTCGTCTATCAGACCGATGTACTGAAGAACGATCTCACCCTTGCTGGTCCCATCGAAGTGGAACTCGTCGTCTCCACCACAGGCACCGATGCTGACTGGGTGGTGAAGGTTATTGATGTCTACCCCAACGACGCAACCGACCCCGACCCGAACCCAGCTAACGTCAAAATGGGTGGCTATCAGCAACTGGTCCGTGGCGATGTGATGCGAGGCAAGTTCCGCAACTCACTCGAGAAGCCTGAACCTTTCGAGCCAGGCAAGCCGACCCAGGTGAAGTTCACGCTGCCTGATGTACTCCACACCTTCCGTCCAGGCCATCGCCTGATGGTGCAGGTGCAAAGCAGCTGGTTCCCTCTGGTTGACCGCAACCCACAAACCTTCTGCGACATCTACCAGGCCAAGGAAGCCGACTTCCAGAAAGCGACCCACCGGGTTTATCACTTCGCTCAGAATGGTTCCAAGATCATGGTGCGAATCATGAAGTAACAACAATCAATAACCGTAGCCGAGGTCGTGAGACATCGGCTACATGGATTGGGCTGGTGATTCTACGGCCGAGGTACGATGCGGGTGAAATTGATGTTGGTGATGTTGTCGTAGTTGGCATTCAATTCGTTAGTGCCAGGAAGATTCTCTTCAATGTAGTAACGGTAATTACGAAACGTGCTGGTTTCAGCTTTTTGAAGATCATTAATATAGTGCCCTCCCGTGCCAAAGTTTTTGTCCCTCCCGGCTGAAATGATCTGAAAACGCTTAGGGTTGTGGTACGTCACCTGTGAGCCATTAAAGTTGTCGATGTAAGGGATAAACGAAATCCATCTGGAAGAATGTGTTTTATCATCTGGATTGGATCGAGGTCCCTGCGTTGGTTCATTGGGCGGGATAGGCGTTACTCCCGATGAAGGTAAATAGAAGTTATCTGCAAACCAGAGATGGTAATTGTGATAATACCCTGTCGTTAATCCAAGTCGGTAGCAATAAGGCGAGTAGTAATGTGTGTAGTTATCGGTAAATGGTTGTCGGGCGGCAAAATAGGCGTATCTGGTGTTCCAGGGATCCGAATATGTCGGCCAGAAAGCTAAGGACGATTCATAGGGAAACATGATGAACCCCGAACTGCAACCGATGCACCAGCCGTACCAGTTCAAGTCGGCTGATGGTCCACCACCGGGGCTGGCTGAATATCCATAACTCGACGGGCCGATGGCGGTTGGATACACGATGCGTGCAGGATCGAATTCAAAAAAAGGACCAAGGCGAGTTGACGAGGTGCGCTTAGTGGGGTTGGTCTTGTCTGTGTTCCATCCCATGCCAGGGGTTCGGTTGCTGCCGGCAGTATCAATGGCACCTGGTCCGTAACGCATGCCACCCAGAAACAAGAGCATGGTTTCGTGTCCAGAAATAATGTACTGTCGATCGTCGATGATGCCGTCGCCATTCCAGTCATGGCCGGCATTGAGGTCTATTCCAGGGAATATCGATTGCAGATATTCCATCGACATGGAAGCCAGCAAGTAGAGTGCATGCGCATGAACGGGATCCGTCTGGTAGTAACCCTGACAGATTTTGTCACGAATGGCATACTGATATCCACGCATATCCTCACAGAGCATGATGCGCCCCGGCGGATATTTGCCGAACGTGGCTTTGAACTGCTCGCAGGCCTGATCGAGCAGTTTGATTTCACGTGATGCCTTGGCATCTTCCAGTGCCCACATGGAGCGTTGTACCAGGGCAAAGCTGAGTGCCAGGATCACCAGGATAATGGCGAACACAACTAACAATTCAACCAGAGTAAAACCACTACGAACGTAGTTTCGTTTCATGATGCGCCTCATGAAAGGGACTTGTCCTTTCATTAGAGCATATTCATCATTGGACGCAAGCAATTAAGACACAGCGACCGGCACTCGTTTCTCAATCACTTCACTGCGTGGGTTGTCGAGATCACTGGGAATACCCACCTGGCTGATGACGCGGCGCAGCTTGCCGGTGCGTTGGTCAGGGCCGATGTAATCGACGATTTCTACATCCACTTGAATGATGCCATTCAGTGATTCGTATCCCAGTTCGCGGACGATGATCTTCTCCATCTCGATGGTTTCAATCTTCATACCAGGTCGGGGTTCCACGCGCAGGATGAACCGGTTGCGCTCGGGCTGATGAATCTGGAACTCCGCGACCGCGGGGCAGCCTGCAGCCATCTTCTTGAAGAGGAACATGGCTACTTCCTGGTAGCTGTTGCCTCGGCGATAATACAGACGATCGTTGCTGCGCCCGGCAATGTCCGAGATCAGCGGTAACGGGTTGCCACAGGGGCAGGGTTTCGGGCTCATCGTGATCACATCGTCAATCTCATAGCGAATGAGTGGCTGCGTGAGATTGAGCAGGTTGGTCACCAGCACCTTGTCGCCTGGCTGACCTGCAGCGACAGGACGGTAGTGACGATCCACCACTTCGAGAATGGCCAGGTCGGGGTTGAGGTGAGCGCCGTGTCCTTTCGGACAACCTAGAGTGAGTCCCATGCACTCGCCCATGGCATAATGATTGGCGATGGGTACACCCCAGGCCCGTTCAATGTAGTCGCGGGCCATTTCGCTGATAGGCTCGCTGATGCTGGTCACGTGCTGCAGGCAGTTGGCCTTCCGCAGATGTAGCTTGCCCTGCAGTTCTGCCCGTGCCAGGTTCTCCAACACATGAGCATAAGCGGTGATGATGTTCGGTTGAAACTCATTGAGATGATCGAGATTCACTTCGAGCGGATCATTGATGTTGAGCCGTTGAATGCTCGCGAGCTTTCGCATGGGCGCGGGGATGTTCTCGAAGGCTGCTCCGCTGGGGAAGAAGCTCTTGCGGAAAAGCACCACCGACCAGCGCAGCTTGGGCCCGGTCAACTTTTGCCAGAGTGTCTTCCAGGTCTTAGGCATCGAGTGGCCTCGGGCTGCCTGCATGGCAAACGTCTTCATGACGTCGCTCTCGGGCTGAACCAGCAAAGCTGACTCTCCCTGGCTGCCAGAGGTGTGGCACACGACATACTTGCCGAGGTATTTCTTGCCGAGATTGCCTGGGTCGTTCATGAACTGGCGGACAGCGTCTTTCTGGATGGCTGTGTCGGTGACGATGTCATCAAAGCGGGAGATGAAATCACCTTTGTTGAGAACAGGCAACTCAGAGATCGCACAGCGATCGAGATCGATACCTGCAAAACGAGAACGGTAGAACGGGGAAAGCTGGGCAGCAGTCTTGATCAGGTGGCGGAACCGTTTTGTCTGGAGGGCTGCCCGCTTCTGTGGGGTCGCCAGGCGAGCCATCGTGTC
>CAYPJB010000250.1:0-7015 GCA_964410845.1 uncultured Bacteroidales bacterium
TCCAGTTTACTGCTCGCTGGCACCTGCAGCGTGGCTTCAGTGCCACTGTTGTTCCAGTGTTTGCTGCCATCGGTGCGAGTAGCCTTGATTAAAATCTTACCGTCAACATCAGGCTTGATGTCAAAGTCGATGGCTTTGATCTCTTTTTCTGCTTCCTCTTTATCAACACCCACGCCACGCACCGTGAGCTGTCCGGAAATTTCCTTGCCATTGGCAGTAGTAACGGTGATCGGACCATGCATCATTTCAATAACGATAGTGGGCATATCGCCAGTGGCCGTCATGTTCAGGTCCCTATGCTCCAAAATGGTGTAATTGGGAGTACAGCCCGTGACCACGGGGAAGAGAAACAGCAACAGGAAGATGCGAAGCATGGCTCGTCTCGACGAGTAAAGTCTCGAACAGCTATTCGCCAACAGCTGTTCGTCATTTTATAGATTAACCTATGGTGTTCTGCTAAGTTGTTATTGTGGATTATCAGCGAGGATTATCACCATGCGTTGGGAAGATCGTCAGGAAAGTGAAAATGTCGAAGATCGCCGTCGGATGAGCCCGCAGGCTGGAATGGCTCTGGGAGGCGGTGGCATTCTGATTCTGATCATAGCCCTCATTTTTGGCCTCGATCCCCGGAAAGTTGCCAATCTGATTGGTCAGCCTGAAGGGGGGGCTGCACAGGGGCAGATCGATCCAACTATCAAGTTCACACCTGAGCAGGAACGCCAGGCGAGTTTCAGCAAGGTGGTGTTCGGCGATACCGAACGCATCTGGGATGACCTCTTTGCTCGCATGGGCAAACAGTATCGCAAACCCACGCTCGTTCTGTTTACTGGTCGTGTTGCATCAGCCTGTGGCACTGCTGATTCTGCCGTTGGCCCGTTCTATTGCCCAGGGGATCAAAAGGTCTATATCGATTGTTCCTTCTATGAGGAGATGGAATCCAAGCTGAAAGCCGACGGTGAATTCGCCCGGGCTTATGTAATCGCTCATGAAGTGGGGCACCATGTCCAGAATTTGCTAGGGTATACCAATCGCGTGGAAGACGCACGACGACGAGGCAAAGAAGAAGCTAACCGAGCCTCAGTGCGTTTAGAACTCCAGGCCGATTTCCTGGCAGGCGTATGGGCTCATCATGCCCAAAAGAAGTTCAACTTCCTGGAGAATGGCGATATTGAGAAAGCCATGAATGCAGCTAACCAGATTGGTGACGATATGCTGCAGCGAAACGCTACCGGCACCGTTCGCCCTGAAAGCTTCACCCACGGCACCTCGAAGCAACGTATGCGATGGTTTCTAGAAGGACTCAAGACTGGTGATCTTTCCAAAGCTAAGCTGCTTTTCGAACTGGATTACAACCAACTCTAGAATGAACCTCTAGAAAAAGCCTGTGTCCATCATAGGCTAGTGTTACTGCACCCGTAGCTCAACTGGATAGAGCAACGGTCTTCGGAACCGTAGGTTACAGGTTCGACTCCTGTCGGGTGTACTGATATTGTTGGCATCTCTTGTTAAACAATGACCTGCCTGCCTGTGAAGAATCGTAGAAGAACTCGACGTAACGCCTAATATGCTTGAGTGATTGCTTTTGTAGCAGTCCATTTTCTGTTACACTGCCCTGCCTTTCTTCTCACCTGGATTGCACTTCCATGCATTCTCGTCGTTCGTTCGTTGGTTCATCCCTGTTTGCACTAAGCGGAGCGGGACTGCTGGCTCAGGATCGCAAGGTATTGCCAGAAGATCCCGCCTTTAATCCCGATACTCTCTTCCTCACCTGGCATCGTGATCCCACCACGACCATGGTGATTCAGTGGATCGGTGTAAACGGCGAAACAGCAGATAACCGAATCTACTACCGGCCATCGCTCGCCACTCATCGTGTGGCGGCCTGGGTCGGCAACTCAGCTTTACCGGGTGCGTTTGGTACTGTTGCCACTTCCTTTTTTGAGTGGCGAGTTCAGTCCCCTGTTAACAAACCCTACCCAAAAACCGATTACAAGATCTTCCGCACTGAACTCACCGGCCTGGTGCCTAACACCACCTACGACTTCCGTATCGGTAAATCGTCTCCACTTTATCGATTTCGCACAATGCCCGGCAAGGCCACCAACACCATTTCATTTATCTCCGGTGGCGACTGTGGCGTGAACCCGCACGCAGTGCAAAATAATCAACTTGCCGCCAGGCAGGATCCCAGCTTCATCTTCATCGGCGGCGACCTGGGCTATGACAATGGCCGTTCCGTTGAAGTGAGTCTCGCTTTTATCCGGAACTATAGCAGGCATGCCGTCGCGAGCGATGGCCGTCTCATTCCGCTCATCCCCTGTATTGGTAATCATGAAGTAGACGGTGGTTACGGCAAGCCACGCAGCAAAGCCCCCTTCTTCTACGCCCTCTTCGATGGCCTTTACCCGGAAACCGGTTATACCACTCTCGACTTCGGCGACTACCTGAGTTTAGTACTGCTCGATTCCGGCCACTCTACCCCCATTATTGGCGAACAAACAGATTGGCTGGAGAAAACGCTCCGTGCACGCAAGGATCACCCCCATGTGATGGTGGCCAATCACGTACCTGCCTATCCTTCTTTTCGCGGCTACCAGGCGACGGGCAAGGATAAGAAAGGAACAGGTGAAGATCAGCGTCAGCATTGGACGCCGCTCTTCGATAAATATCGCGTCCCTACCGTGCTCGAACACCACGATCACACTTTCAAACGCACCAAACCACTGATTGACAGTCGCTACGATGCCAACGGTGTGCTCTACCTGGGCGACGGTTCCTGGGGCCGCCTTCGCCCAGCCAAATCACCGGATGAACTCAGTTACCTCGCCAAATCTGCTACCGATTTCCACCTGTCTCTGCATCGCATCGAAGGAGAAGAGCGTTTCCACGTTGCCATGGATGCCACCGGCAAAGTGATGGACGTGTGCCGTACCGGGCAACGAACTCAAGGGTTGGTGAGAGCAGGCTCGTAGATCGCGCTGATTCTGTATTAACTGATAATTTACTGACCACGAAACGCAACCAAGGCATGAGATAAACTCTCATGCCTTGGTTTCTTTGATAATTGACTTTCAATGATAGTCAGATTTTACATGCCCTGAATTAGTGTTTGCCATTGGTCAAGGCAGGCTTGTACTGATCCAGCACAAGGTTGGCGGCAGCGGTAGCAGCCTCATCGTCGTTGTCACTCATAGCTTCGAGGTTGGCCTTGATGCGGCGATTGGCCGTTTTGAGATAGTACGTGCCGATAGGCATGTTCTTGGCCACATCCGGTGAGTTATTGCTCAATTCCGAATCCAGCCTGCTTAGTACCGAAGCACTGTTGAAGATCTCGATCGCTGCATCTGCCAGTCTTTCCTGGACATATTCCTTTTCGAGAATCTTCTTCTGGTGACGAACCAGGGCCCCTTCAACCGCGCCACCGAATTCCTTCACTCGCGAGGAAAGTTCCTTGGCGAAAGGTTCAAGCTGCTTGTTCTTCACGGGGACACTGGGATTCTTGAACCGGCTGGCAAGTCGGTCGCCCGCCAGCTTGAACAGAGCGCCCATGTTGCTCAAGGGAGCCTTCATGGCATTGTCCACAATCTTGCCAACGGTACCGAAACCGTACATGGCAATGAACTGCCGCATCACATCGTTGGCCCCTTCGCCAATCTGATTGATACGGGCGTCACGCATCATGCGTTCGTATGGCTCATCGCTGAAGTATGCTTTGCCACCAAAGATCTGGATGCAATCGTTGACCGTTCTCCAGAGCGAATCGCTGGCCCACACTTTGAGCATAGCCGTTTCGAGCATGTAGTCGCTTGATCCACGATCAATCAGGCCGGCACAAACATAGGTGGAGGATTCCGTTGCAAAGGTCTCGGCTGCCATGTTGGCCAACTTCTTCTTGACCATTTCAAATTCGCCAAGGGTCTGGCCGAACTGCTTGCGGGTGTTGGCATGCTTAGCAGCAGCAGCTACACAAACCTTGGCAGCACCGGTACAGCAGGCACCAAATGTCGTGCGGCCGAAGTTCAGTACCGAAAGGCCCAGCTTGAGACCCCGTCCGAGCTTGCCGACAATGTTCTCCTTCGGTACCCGCATATTGGTAAAGCGGAGCTTGGCTTGCATCGTACCACGCACACCACATTTGAGGTGGTTCTTGAGCACCACTTCAAATCCAGGCATATCGGGAGTGACAAGAAATCCAGTGATTTCATCACCCTTGCCGTCAGGCTTGGGTGTTCGTGCGATGACGGTCAAAACACTGGCGAATCCACCGTTGGTGATGTAGTGTTTGAAGCCATTGATGAGGTAAGCTGAACCGTCTTCGGTGGGTGTAGCAGTGGTCTGCACATTGCCCGCATCGGAACCCGCTTCAGGTTCGGTGAGGGCGAAGGCAGCGATCTTCTTGCCAGTCACCACGTCACGCAGGAATCGCTCACGCTGCTCCTGGTTGCCTTCAAGAATCAGTGAACGGCAGCCAATGCTGTGGTGAGCATTAACGAAGATGCCTAGCGAGGCATCAGCCCCACCAACGACTTCGAGCAGCTTGCAGTAGGCGTACTGGGACATTCCCAGTCCACCATATTCAGCAGGCACTGCAGCACCGAGAACGCCAGTAGCACCCAGGCCATCGATCACAGATTGGGGTATTTCACAGTTCTTGTCGATAGCGACCGAATCAACATGTTTCTCACAGAAGTTTTTGAGCTCCGCAACTTTGCGAGCGGTGAGGTCACGCTCTTTTTCAGCGAGTTGTGGATACGGGAAGACGATGTCAGAGTTGAACAAGCCAAAAAAGAGGCCTTTCGCAAAGCCTCCCAGTGCGCCTTCTTTAAAGAAAAGTTCTTCAGCCTGGGCGTATTGGGCTTCACGCTGTTGAGCAGTGAGGGCCATAGTGCGGGTGTCCTTCGAGAGAGGTTGGAGAGATGAAGGTTGTGTGACTTATTCTATGGTACGGCGCGAATCGGCGAGAGAGATTCAAGTTGAATGTGCGGAGTCATGAATAATTGAATCAGGAACCACAACTCAGCATCACTCACAAAACCCGCATTGCCCAAATCGCCAAAATTCGCCACAATTCGGGCCGCCTTGCTGGCTCGATTCAACTTCCACGTGGGAAATGACGAACTGGTAAAGTAGGAAGGATTCCTGCATGGTCCGCGTGCTGGTTTCACGTACGTTGATCGGCCTGCTGGCCTTGATCACGATTGCGCTCCCCGTCTGGTACTATCGTTATCAGTACGGTGAACTCAAGCGCGTTCGTGTTGTCACAGAAGGCAAGCTCTATCGCTGTGGCCAGCTCACTGAAGCAGGATTCGACCAGGTCATCGACCACTATGGCATTCGCACCGTGATCAATCTCCAGGATGAAGACGCCAACCCGAAGCTCAGCAAGCATCTCCATGAGAAAGAGTATTGCCGGCAGAAAGGCGTGAACTATGTCTTCCTTCCGCCACTGCTGGTAGCTGAAGGCGAGCCGCCTACGCTGGAGCAATTCCTGGCTGTCTTCGACGATCTCAACAAGTACCCAATCCTGATCCACTGCAAAGCCGGGCTGCATCGCACTGGCACCATGGTAGCATTCTACCGGATTGAGTACGAAGGCTGGACGCCTCAGGCTGCCATGAATGAACTCATGATCAATGGTTTCAGTTTGAAGCAGTGCCATGTGAAGAATCCGTACATCAAGAATTACCTGGTGGATTACGTGCCTCGTGCGAAGCGTAGGCAGATCCCGGCCAAATTTCCCCCCGCAGGGGCAGAGGTGGTCAACCACTTATGATCCTGCTTGATCGCTACCTGTTCTGGAACTTCGTCAAAGCCTGGCTGGCTCTCTTTGTCAGCCTGGTAAGCCTTTATGTCGTGATCGATGCGTTCAGCCATTTTGATGACCTCCTTCAAGCATCACGCAACTTGCAGAAGTCCATCACGGAAACCATGTTGAGTTACTACAGCTACCAACTGGTGCTAATCTTTGATCGACTCTGCAGCGTTATTCTGCTACTGGCAGCCACGTTCACCATCGCCTGGCTGCAGCGACAGAATGAACTCATTCCCTTACTATCAGCTGGTGTATCCACTAAACGCGTATTGAAGCCCATCTATCTCGGCTGCCTGTTTTTCCTGACACTCCAAACGATCAATCGTGAAGTGCTGATACCTCAGCTAGCTGAGCATCTCGAACAGAGTGTAGATGACCCAACGGGACAGCGAAGCAAAATCATCAGTGGCGGTTTTGATTCCTGTGGCATCCTGGTTCACGGCAGCAGGGCGATACCCGCTGAAAAGATCGTACGTTCGATAAGCTGTACGATACCTTCTCAAGTCAGCGGCACGATGTACCACTTATCCGCCAAAGAAGCCCGGTTCATTTCTGCAGGATCATCCCTACCCGATGGGAGCATTCGGCAGCACGATGGCTGGCTCCTTTACAAGGATGTCGTGATCGAGCCGGATGCGAAAGCGATTGGCGATCTGGTTACACAACTGAACACCGGTCATTATTTCGTACGTGTCGAGCAGATGAACTTCCGCCGAATCACTCGGAACAAATCGTGGTACCAGTATGCCAGTTTGATGGATATCCTCACTGAACTCGACACTTCCGGTGCACATCAACTCCCTGCACTGGCTACCCAATTCCATCAGCGATTGGCCGCACCTCTTATCACGCTGGTTACTATTACCCTGGGGATGGGAATCATCCTGCGGGAATCAAGCAAGAACATCTTCATGAATACAGCCGTTTGTCTGTTCGCCGCTGCCGGTATTTTCCTTTTGACGATGATCGGCAAGTACCTGGGCGAACGGGAATTTATCTCTTCTGCGATGGCTGGCTGGCTCCCCCTCATTGTCTTCACTCCATTTGCCTTCACTCTCCGGGACAGCATGCAGAGCTAGATAATTGATTGCGAACCACGATAATCACGAGCATAATAGTACAGCATATTCGTTAAGAGGTGCTGCTTGGTTCGTTTGCTTCTGCTATTGTCCACCTTCAACATGGCCAGCGTCCTGAACGCTG
>CAYPJB010000251.1:0-6952 GCA_964410845.1 uncultured Bacteroidales bacterium
CAAGCGGGCGGCTTTGTTTGGCATCAAGCATTACAGTTGGCTCTGCATCAATGCCAAGGAAGCAGAGAATGTTCAGCTTTCGCGTGAAGTGATCAAGCTCATCCCCGAGTTTCTGGATCGTCCCAACGTGCTGGGTATCGGCGAGATTGGCCTGAACAAGAACACCCGCAATGAATCGACCGTCTTCCTCGAACATCTCGAACTGGCGATGAAGACCGATGAACTCATCCTCGTCCATACGCCTCACCTGGAAGACAAGTACCAGGGCACGCGGATGATCCTGGACATGATCAAGAGCGACAGCAGGATCAAACCCCATCGGGTGCTGATCGATCACGTCGAAGAACACACCGTCAAACTTGCCCTCGATGCAGGCCACTGGTGTGGCATGACGCTTTACCCGATCACCAAGTGTACCCCCGCCCGTGCTGCTGACATCATCGAACGAGTTGGCACCGACCGCATCATGGTCAACTCCGCAGGCGACTGGGGCAAGTCTGATCCGCTCGCTGTCCCCGAGTTTATTCAAGAGATGAAACGCCGTGGGCATTCGGAAGAAGTGATTCAGAAGGTGGTCTACCACAATCCGCTGACTTATTTCAAACAGTGTAAACGCTTCAACGAGAAGTAGTCATGAAACTGGTCACGGTCGCTACGTTTCAGGAAGCAGCCTCTGCAGGGCTGGCTCAGAGCCAGTTGCAATCCGAAGGGATTCCTGCCTACCTGGCTGATGCCGAAATCCTCACGACCGATTGGCTGCTCAACAATGCCATCGGCGGGATCAAGTTGCAGGTAGCAGAGGAGCATGAGCAGCAGGCACGGGAACTGCTGGCCATCGACATGGATCCTCAGGCGCAGGCTGCCCAGGAGAAGGAACTCATCGCCCTTGCTGATGACCAGAGTGCCGACCTGGCAGAGGAGCCAGAGCTGAACTCCCGAGAAGAACTGGCAGAGCGTATATTTCGCGGCGGAATAGCGTCGCTTGTGTTTCCACCTCTTGCGTTTGCGATTCTCTGGTACGTGGTCGTGTTCTACCGCAGCAGCAAACCAGCGAATCCACAAGCCCTCAATAAAGCCTTCTGGGGAGCGATCCTCGCAGCTCCGTGGCCTTTGATGACGCTAGTGTTCTTGCTGTTGCTGTTGATATTTGTGCTGGGTGGGGGGTGGTAGTTGAACAGTAACGAGACCATGAAATCATCAACGTTAACGTACTCCGGGGACTAACGTCCTCCGGCTCCTTTTCATAACCCTCGCATCATCCACCACGAAATACCCACGATAATACTTCCAGCCAGCACCGCCGTCGCTAGCAACAGAATCAGGTAGAACCGAAGATTACCCGTTTGCAGTTGTCTGAGCATCAACCCTGATCCTTGGGTCAGCTGGGCTGATTGATTCACCAGGCCATCAATAAGGCGTTCATCGAACTGCCTTTCTGAATACGCTACGGCACGGGCCAGACGAACAAAGAAGTGGATCAGTCCATCCCATAACCATCGGTCCAGTCGTTGCAAGGCATGACCTAGTTGCCTGCAGGGGTAGACGAAGACCTTCCAGAGTACCTGATCCCAGTGCCAGCCATCGTACAGGAAATAGCGGAAGCTACCTGCAGGTCTGCCCCAAGGATAGGGACTTTTTCGTTTCACACGATGCCAGGCCCAGAGCATGCCAAGTAGTGTCAGCACCAGTGCAATCATGACAGTCACACTGTGCGGCCCTACGTGCATTCGATCAGTCAGTGGGCGAAGCCAACTCTCTGATTTGAAGTAACCACTGGCAATCTGCTCTGCTGCACCAGCCAGGGGGATGGTGCTCTCTTCTCGTACCGCAGCGGGTTCGCTCTGTTGCAAGAGCTTCATCGACCAGCCGGAATTCATCGCCAATGGATGTGGCAACCAAACAAGTACGAACGCGAATATCCCCAGACCAACAAGTGACCAGTGTACCAGACCGACGACATCGCTGGCTGTATTGGTCGTTTCGGCATCACGTGATCTCCCCATGAAGATGAGCCACCAGTACCGAAGCAGATAGCCACCTGTGAGAACCGTAGTGATGAGCGGCACTGCAATCAGCAACACGTGATTGCTGTTGAGCGAACTGAAACTCAGGAGCGATTCGAGAATGCCGTCTTTACTGTACCACCCTGGAAACAAAGGCAACCCGGCGAGAGACAGGCACGCGAGCAGCATGAGTAGTGCCAGTGCCGGCATCTGTTTCCGCAGCCCGCCCAGCCGAGTAACGTCCTGGACATTGTGGCAACTATCCGCCACAGCCCCTGCCCCCAGGAAGAGCATGGCTTTGCAGCAGGCATGGGTAGCCAGGTGGAAGAGTGCCACCGCCCAACCACCTACGCCAACACCGGCCATCATGAAACCGAGCTGGCTCATGGTCGAGTAGGCGAGAATGCGTTTAAGATCGGTTTGCACCAGGGCACAAGCCGCACCATAGAACGCCGTCGCTACACCCACATAGGCAACGACCAGCAACACTTCGGGAATGAGTATCGGAAAGAGCCGGGCGATCAGATAGACGCCAGCCGCCACCATCGTCGCCGAGTGAACGAGAGCGCTCACCGGCGTCGGGCCAGCCATCGCGTCAGGCAGCCAGGTTTGCAGTGGGATCTGGGCCGACTTGCCAATGCATCCGAAGAACAGTCCCAACCCGGCACAGCCGAGCAGCCAGTAGGGGATGGTTCGCAGCCCCTGGCCATGCTCACCGATCTTCTTCGGGTTGAACGCATCGTACCGGCGTTTGTCAGGCTTATCGAAGTGGCCATTCAGCGTCTGCTGATTCCAGATCACGACATCGGTGCCCGATTCTGCCAGTTCGAGCTTACGCCTGCCGGAACTGCTGCGGACATGGTTCACCCGCGACATGACCCCCGCCTCCGCCCCCTTCTCGGCGAACGGCTCATCATGGCTGTCCACCGAAGGCGTCCGCAAGGCATCGCTGATGCTGAGCTGGCTGATCCGCTTCTTCGCTACCCCATCTTCCATCACCACGTTGCCCAGTACATCACGCACCTCTTCGCGGATGGTGACGAGGCTGAGCGTTCCGGTGGCAGTGAACAGGATGAAGATGCCCAGCAGGAAGCCAACATCGCCAGCCCGGTTCATGATGAACGCCTTCCGCGAGGCAGCGAGAGCAAGCGGTTGCTCCCGATAGAACCCGATCAGGAAGTAGGAGGCTAGCCCAACCAGTTCCCAGCAGATGAACAGTTGCAGCAGATTGTCAGCCAGCACCAGGTGCAACATCACGCTGGTGAAGAAGCCCATCAGTTGAAAGAACTGCACATAGCGGCCTGGACGATGACAGTGGGCTGTCACTTCGTAGAGTTCCGCCTTCAGCTCTTTCCGCATCGAACGGATAGCCACCAGGTGTATGCCTAGTGCCACGAGTGTGATGAGCGTGAACAAGAAGGTCGTCAGGCTATCGACTTGGTAGCCGAGTCGCAGCTCAATACCGGGCGTATCGATAGCGTAGCCGAGGTTGCCGGTGTTCTCGTAGAGGAGTTCAGACAACTGCATCCACACGAGTGAGCCTGTCCAAGGCTGAACCGTCTGCAGGTTGTCTTTTGCAAGTTGCACATGCTGTTGATACAGCACCAGTCCGATGATCGAGAGTGTAGCCGATGCAGCAAGTGAAGCTGCCATCACCCAGCCCGCAAAACGTTTGCCCCGGCGACGTAGCCCGAACAGAAGCACACTGGCCAGCAGTGGCAGACAGGCAGCGACAACGTAAAGCAGCCCGGGGTTGATCATCCCTTCAGCTCCCTGGCATCGTCCACATCAATCGAATTCGCGTTGTTGTAGAAGTTGAGCACAATGGCCAGCGCGATCGCTGCTTCCGCTGCAGCCAGCACGATGACGAAGATGGTAAAGACCTGCCCATCGAGCTCGAACGACTTGTTGAACTGAGCGAACGCAGCCAGGTTCAGTCCTGCCGCATTGAGGATAAGTTCCACACCAATGAGCACGCCGATGGCATTGCGTTTGGCCAGCATGCTGACGAGCCCCGCGACGAAGAGGATGGCTGCAACAGCCAGGTAATGCACCAGGGTGATGGTCATGCTGTCCTCCTTCGTGCACGCTTGGCCCGTGCGAGATACGCTGCCCCGATCAGCACCACCAGCAGATGCACTGAGATCGCTTCAAACAGAAACAGGTAATGCACTCGATGCTTCTGCTTAGCTGGGATCGCTGTCAAGGATCCAGGCGCTTCGCCTTGCGTTGACCCCAGGAACGTCAGTGCCAGTCGATCACTGTTCCTGGCACTCTCTGCAGCAGGGAGTGGCGATACAGTGTAGCCATCCCAGTTGACGCTGAACAAGGTGAAGAGCATGAGTGCCAGCAGCCCACCACCTAATCCAATCATGATGATCCATTGCCAGAGGGGTGTCACTAGCCTGGTGCCAGGCCCTTGGGCGGTGAGCATGACCGCAAAGATGATCAGCACCAGGATGCCACCGACATAGATGAGTATCTGGGTTGCCCCGAGGAACTCGAAGCCCAGTTGAAAATACAGTCCCGCCACACCGACGAGCGTGAACATCAGCCAAACCGCTGATCGCACAATCTGCGTTGACAACGTGGTAGCAATCGCCGATCCCGCGGTGAAGAGCGCCAGACACCAGAAGAGGAAGTCCGCGATAGTCATCGTGATTCTCCCGGTGGGGAGAGGGGAGTAACTACACCTGCCGGGGCTCGCCATTGAAACCAGCCGGGTAACAGCGTGTTCCACAGCAGTGGCCAGAGTGCTGAACCAATCAAGCAGAAACAACAAATAGGCACCAGGTACTTCAAACACGTTGTCATCACCTGATCAATGCGCAATCGAGGCAACGTCCAACGTACCCACATCATCACGAAGACCAGTATCCAGCACTTGAGGATGAAGACAATCGCGTTGACGATGTTCCCACCGACGAAGCCGAGCCAACTCACGGGATCGACGGGGAGCAGGCCTGTTTGCCAACCGCCCAGGAAGAGCACGCAGGCCACGCCACTGATGACGAACATGCTGCCATACTCAGCCATGAAGAAGAGCGACCAGCGCAGGCCGCTGTATTCGGTGTGGAAGCCTGCGACCAGTTCCGACTCTGCTTCGGCGAGATCGAACGGCGCCCTTTTGCACCCCGCCACACCACAGGTGAAAAAGACCCAGAAGGTGATAAAGAGGAACGGATCGCGGAAGATGAACCAGTTCCAGAAGAAGCCCGTCTGCTGACGAGCGATGTCCCCGAGGTTCATCGTCCCTGCCGCCATCAGTACGATGACCACGCAGAGTGTTCGAGGCACTTCGTAGCTCACCATCTGTGCCGATTCGCGGATGGCTCCAAAGAGCGACCACTTGTTTCCCGACGCATATCCGGCCAGGATCACGCCGAAGACTTCGAGACTCATCAAAGCCAACAAAAGAAAGACCGATACCCCCGTTTCGATTGGTGCCAGCCCGAAACCGAAAGGCAACACCACGAAAGGCAGAAACGCCCCAAGGAATGCGAGATACGGTCCCATGCGGAACAGCAGTTGATCCGCCTGCGGCGGGATGAAGTCTTCCTTGGCCAGCAACTTGATGCCATCAGCGACGGTTTGCAGCAGACCGAACTTGCCGACGCGAGTGGGTCCCAGGCGATCATGGATTCGTGCGGAGACTTTGCGTTCGAGCCAGATGAAAAAGAGCGCAGACAGCGCAACAAAGCTCACCAGCACAATAGCTGGGATAGCTGGGCGAACGAAGAAGAGCAGACCATCCAGCATGCAGACCAATTCCACGAGTTGCACTGGTACGAATAACTATGTTACGGTATGCCAGCGTAGCTGGCAGTGGATACCAGCCCGACGCGCGAGCGAGGGGTGTCCTCAGAATCAGAACACACGACTGTTCCAGACCTGTGCCACACTCCGGTCTGTACTCAGAACGGGGTGTGGTCTCGAAGCACAGGATGACATCTCGATCATGACGAGACTTCGTCAGTTGCCTCGCAACCACACCCCGCCGTGAGTACACGTCGGAGTCTGGCACCTAAATGGAACCCTGGACTTCACGAACAAACCAATGCCTGCTGCCTTTCCATCATGGTCCACCGCCCCCTGGAAATACCCTGCCGCCAGTGGTCATCGGCTTGTGCCGCTGTGGAAAGCCCACGATGGCCAGGAGCACTCTGCCTCCGCTGGCCCACTCGCCCGTGATCCTCAACTGGCACAACTCGAAGCCTACCTCTTTGCTACTCCTGAACCACTCAGCATCCGCCGGCTGGCCTCGCTGCTGAAACAATCGACTGCGGACGATATCAAACGCCAACTCAAGAAACTCGCCAGCCTTTACGATCAACAAGGCAGCGCCTGGCAACTGGTCGAATTGGCTGGGGGCTACCAACTGCGTACCCGCGAAGCGTTCCTTCCATGGCTACTCAAACTGCAACCCGCTGCCACGCTGCATCTTTCGCCCGCCGCTCGGGAAACATTAGCCATCGTCGCTTACCGCCAACCCATCAATCGTGCTGACCTCGAAGCTATCCGAGGTGTCTCGTGCATGGAAGTGCTGCGCATGCTGTTGGAGAAAAATCTCATCCGTATTGTGGGCCGCGACAAATCCCTCGGCCGCCCGGTGCAGTATGGTACCACGAAGCAGTTCCTGGAGATGATGGGCCTGAAGGGATTACAGGAACTGCCGCCGCTGAAGGAGTAGTTCTTGCTGAAATATGACAGCCCGACGCGCGAGCGAGGGGAGACGTGCAATGGCTTTCAGTTGTTGCACGCCTCCCCTTGCTTGCGCCGCGGGCTGCCATTGCTACTTCTTGCTGGCATTACGATGCAGCGATGGTTAGCATGGCAACGTCTCTCAGGACTTCTTCCCATGCCCATCCACATCCCCTGGCTCCCCGTTATTGGTGCTGCCCTCCTCTACTTCGTGCTGGGTGCCCTCTGGTATGGCTACTTCGGCGAAC
>CAYPJB010000252.1:0-6949 GCA_964410845.1 uncultured Bacteroidales bacterium
TTACCCTGGCCCCACAGGCTGTTAGCTTCCTGAGGGGCAATAGACTGAGGTACTGGTCAAACACTGTTACTTACGGGTGCCAGCCTTTGCCCTGCCTCTTCACCATCTCATTAATCCAGATCGGAGCGAACGGAGAGGTGCAACCAGGCGAACAGGGATAGTCGCGATAGATTCCCAACTTCTCGCCGATGGCGATCGCACGTTGGCGGTGTTCCGGGAAGTGGATGCCAATTTCGGCCAAGCACATGTTCATCGTCCACTGGATGAGAGGATCGGCGCTACCCATTTCCGATTCGATGCGTTTCAGCAGCGCTACAACATCAATCCCTTCCGGATTTCTGGCCACTCTGCTGGCGGTGAGTCTCCAGCCGGCACGAGCCGCCATCGGGTCTTTCGTAGCCATCCACTTCTGGCGAAGCGATTCCTTATCGGGATGATCCTTGAGCACATAGGAATGAAGCCATTCTGCGACCTGCACCACGGTGACCGACTTCACCATGCGTTCCATCTCAGTTGCTGACAAATCATGGGCTTTGATCAGCAACGTTGTGATGAGTTGTGCCTCCAGGTTACCAGTATCCCATAATGCCAGGGCAAGCTCATGAGAGGGTTTGATCTTCTTCGCAATGGTTCGAATGTCTCCCAGTTTGACGCCAAACTGCTTGTCACCTGCGCCGTTTCGGACATTGAGCTTGCGTACCTTCTCATCGCCCATCGATTGGAGTTGCGCGAGGATTTCCTTCACCGTCGCAGCGGTGCTCCTGGTGTCAAGAGTTCCCTTTTTAGTTACTTTCGACTTCAACTTGGTCGTCTTGGCAGGCTTCACTGGTTTGGCCATTGGTGATACTACATGGGTTTGGAGTAAAGGCACGCCAATCCTACTGCTGTATCGGCGTGCAAGCAAGCGGTTTATATGCCCTGGTCTCGCAACTCAACATGTCAGACTTTAGTACCCAACCTGCATGCAAGATACGCTGCTGTAGCCATGAGATTGGCAATCTATGAAGATGTCGAGCTAAAACGACACTACCCGTGTTCATTCAGATACCAAGCGTGTTATCATGAGGGGGTGTTGTTTTGTTACATTGTGAGTCTGAACATGACTTTATGTCCCGTTGCACTCGTTGCAGGTTGTCAGAAGTGTCCCGTTTTCAAAGTCTGTCCGCTCAAAGGAGTTATTGGCGATTACAAACCGGAAGAAGTGAAAGTTGAAACGCCAGCAGATGACAAACCGAAGGAGGTGAGTTAGTACTAGCAACTAACCGGATTCTTGCTCCTCGAACTCATCCATTATGCAGTTGTGTGAATGGTGACGTGGTGATATTCACCAGGAGTGTTGTACAGCCACGTCAATCGGTTGTTTCCAGGAAGAATAAAACAACGCACTGCGAGGCCTATTCTCTGTAAAACAGGGCTTAGCTTGTATCTCTATTCCGGAGTGAATCATCATGGCAACTGGAACCTGGACGAGTGCACGAACAGTGATGTGTATGAGTTTGCTGATCGCGGGGAGTGTCAGGGCTGAAGACCCTGCGATTGAGGGTACGTTCACTGGCAATGGCACTCCTGCGAAGCTGGCGTATATCACGGCCAGTAAGGGCGAGCCGTTTTCTGGAAAGCCAACGATTCAAATCATTATGACGGAGAAGGATCACAGCAAGGCCAAAAACCCATCAATCAAGGCTGGCTTTGGCGAATTCGGGAGTGCCCTGATCATAACGGTTCATCCGGATGGAAAGATTATTGGCTGCGAGGTAGCACATCAAGCTCACGCACGAAAGCCATTCAGTTCTATTGGAAAGATCAGCACAAAGGATTTCAAGATTGCTGACGGAGTGATCACCAGCAAACTTAGCACCGAAGGCGAGCAGGAATTCTTCAAGCAGAAATGGGAGGTGAAGCTGGCCTTCAAAGTGAAGGCACCTTGATTGTCTGAGCTAGTGCTTTGCTTCAAACAGTTAACTATAAGATTGGCAGATATAAATTCGGATTCATCGACTCCGAGTGCTTTGAGTGTCTTGTTCTGGCGTTGTCGAAGGGGCTGATTTTCTCACACTACGATTTGACCAGTTTTGTGTTTCGTTCCACGAACGCCTGAAGATAAGTCGTCGATTCGCCACCTGAGGTGCATCTATGCGATGCAGAAATCGTCCGAGAGTACCCCATTTGCTCTCAACAAGAATGATGCCATTACGGCTTACTGCCTGCACGATGCCGCTGTGACAAATATCATTGTTTCGAAAGTAGATGACAATATCGCCAACATGCGGAAAAGTGGTGACTGGTTTGTAGCGAGGGCTTTTGATCCATTCCGCAACTTCATCATCACTGACTGAACGTTTGCCTGCACGAAATGTCCATCCATGGCAGTTGTACGAAGCATCGGCCTGTGCTGTGCGAATAAACTGAAAAGCGTACTGTGGATCTTTTAGCAGAGTTTCCGCTTCAAGATCTAGAAGCGATTCGTTGCTGAGGATAGGGGCGTGCGTTTGATTGAAGTATGCACCGACTCCATAGGATGCCCCTGACAGGAGCATCACTCCCAGTAGCAGCCAGATAATCCATCGTCGCACCATGATGAGTTCCGCAATCGTCTAACATGTACGTTACTATTAACGCATGGTAGACAATAGCGGTTTCAGAATCATCATGGATTTCGTATTCATGAACCAGATTTTAGTTAGTGAATGCAACTTAAGGTAATGAGAAAAACACAAAGCTCTACTCGAAAAAGGAGTAGAGCTTTGAGTAGAGTACCAATTAATCTTATTTATCGAGCTTAATGAGCCAGATGTTTCGATATTGCACTGGATTCCCGTGATCTTGCAAAAGTATTGGTCCTGGCAGACTGGGATCTCCACCAGCACCGGATGGTGTGTTGTCCTTGGTCAGCACGACTTTATCGTGAACCTTGATGCCGTTGTGCCAGACGCTGATGGTAGCTGGATCCTTCTTCTTGCCATCGACAAAGGTGGGTGCCTGGAATTCGATGTCATATGTTTGCCATACCGTTGGGGCTTTACATGCATTCACCAATGGCTTGGCAACCGAGTAGATTCCTGCACAATCGTCCCATTTGCTATCCAGGCCGTAACTGTCCAACACTTGAACTTCGTAGCGACCTTGCACATAAACGCCGCTGTTCCCTCGCCCTTGACCCTTTGCATTGGGCATGTATGGCACGCGAAATTCCACGTGAAGCTTAAAATGGCCACCGAACTGTTGTTTGGTGACGATATCTCCAGATTTTGCTACTTGCATAATGCCGCCATCAAGCAATTTCCAGCCTGGAGCCTTGCCATCTTTGCGTTGCCAATTGTCGAACGATTTGCCATCGAAAAGTACAATCGCTCCCTGGGGAGGTTGTACGCTAGGCATGTCAACCTTGTCTTCAGGTTTGGCAAGTTTCAGGCCTTCTATGCTGCCGTATGGATCATCGGCAAAGCAGAGTATCGAGCACAGTAGAACGAGAAAACTCATTGAGGTAACTCCTTATCTTCGTCTTTATCGGTTGATTTGCGGTTAGCAGTATCGAAGGTGGCTTCCTTCCAGGCGACCAGGCAAGCTCCTGTGGTAAGGAAGACTTGTGCAAGGGAAGGCTGTTCCCGCGAGAAGGCCACATCAGCAGAAGCAATGTCCTTCGTACTCCACCTTATTTGATCTGCAGGAGGCTGCGCAGGCGTAAGAATGGAAATGGCGTTGGCACCTTCGCTGGCAGTGAATGAGCCGATGGTTGCTAAAGTATCCATGATGAACGGACTCCTTACTCAGTAGCACCTACTGGGTCTTTGCGTTCCCCTGCTGTACTCGGTGGACTGCCTGCAGGGTAGCGGAGGAATTCCTGGGCGGGGGTAGGGCTGGTGTTCAACGTGAATGTCAGACCCTTCAAGCCAAACTTCGGTATCTGTAGTGCATGTCCAGCCTGGCTGCTGGCAGTGTCAAAGACATTGCCTTGTCCAGCGAAGCCACCACCCAGCGATTCAGGCTTTATTTTCGCCTTCTTTTCATCTACATGCAACACGTTCTTTACTTGATAGAAGAGATTGTTGCGAAGTGTAAAGTAGATGTCATTGGCGTTCATTGGGGTTTCAATGGAAACAGCTTGTTCGAAATCCCAGAAGGTACATTGCTGAATGGTAGCGTTCAATTTTGAGTTGGGAGCAATGGTGTCCGCTACCACGATGGCTTTGCCTTTGCCTCCGTACACCTTGCATTGTTCCATTTGAAAGCGCTGGGTAGGGGCTCCAATAACAATGGCAGCTGTGTATTTGCCCTGAATCCGGCAACCACGCAATTGCACACTATTGCAACCGGCACCTTGAATGCGAATGCCAGCTGCTGCGGGATCATTGCCGTTATGCCGGATATAAAGTTTGTCGAAGTAGATTTCCCGTCGGACGTTGCCTGACAGGTTTTCAGCCAGGATGCCTTGCTGCTGAAAACCTTCAAAACGGATGTCTTCCAGTTGCAATCCAGGACAGTTCCCCTTGGCTTCGAGCACGGTTTGTACGCCATCAGCACCATCCAGAAGAAAGCCCTTGATCACCAGGCTATCTACGCTATCCACCACCAGCAGCGGCTGAGAAGCTGGGTGTGAAGGTGGAGGCATCAGTCTGGCGCGTTTGCCATCCTCGCCCACTTCAGCCACAATGGCAATTCTGCCGAAACCGTTTTTAATAGTTCGGGGATTCAGTTGCAGTGATTCGACGTAGTTCTGTTGATCGGTAATTCTGATGGTATCACCCGGGCCTGCTTGTTCGATCGCTTCCTTGATGGAAGTGAAATCAATGCCATCGATTTTGACTTTGGCGACATGCCAGGTGCGTGGACCGCTGGGGCTTGTAGCGGCAGCTGAAGTAGACGGGCCTTTTGTCGGTGATGATGTACCAGTCTTCTTGTCACGCAGCACGACAAAGTAGAGAAGTGCAAACATGACAAGAGTAAGCACCAATGCGATGGTCAGCCACACCCAGAGTGGCAGGCTTTTACGGCCATCATTCGATGACGAAGGTCCTTCTTTCGCTGGCAGAACCGAGACAGCTTTCTCTCCGAGTGGAGAGGGGAAGGGGAGTGGCGTAGAGTACGGATCCCATTGATTCCTGGCTGAAGTCTTCGCTGTGGGCTTCGCAGGTAGCAACGGGGAGGGTGGTTGCTTTTCAATAATGATCGGTGGTGATGAATGGGGCCGAGGAGCAATTCCCGCTGCCTTGGCTGACATCACCATGACCGGCACTGTCGGTGCTGGTGCAACCGGCTGCATGGCCGGGCTGACAGGTGTTGGCAACGTCGGATGATTGAATCCGCTATCGCCACTGCGAATGTTCACGGTGCTATCTTCGCCGCCACGCTGTACCAGTTGAGAATCGAAGATGGGCGACTTGGAATCGGGGTCTTTGCTGCCCGGCTGCTCGGGGGCTACAGAACCACCTCCAATACCTGAAAGAATGTCACCGCCGAAGGGAACGCCACGAGCCATCGGGCTGAGATCGGCGAGTTCTTTCGAACTCGGCGGGTAAACTCCGTGTTGATAAGGCTGTAATGCTTCCAGTAATGCTTCGGGTGATTTGAATCTGTCGTCAACATTTTTCATCATGCAGCGATTGATGATGTTGCTGAGTTCGGCAGGAATATCAGCGCGATGTTCAGTCAAAGCTTTCGGAGATCGCGTTTGGTGCCAGATGAGCTTCTGGGCGACGGATCCTTCGCCAAACGGAGGCTGTCCTGTCAGAGTGTAATAAAAAGTGCAGCCCAGACTGTAGATATCCGAACGAATATCTACATTGTGGCTGTCGATGGCTTGTTCGGGCGAGAGATAATCAGCTGTCCCCAGTACCGTTTCATCGTATTTTTTGGTGATCATGTCATCATGATCATTGAAGAAGCGTGCGAGCCCCATGTCGAGAATTTTGACAACACCTTCACGATCGATCAGGATGTTGGCTGGCTTAATGTCGCGGTGAATCAGGCCTGAATCATATGCATGCTTGAGCCCCAGGGCTGATTGGTACATGTAATGGCCAGCACGAGCGACATCGAGCGGGCCGGTGGCCTGTACGATTTCCGCCAGGCTGCATCCATCGACGAAGTCCATGACCAGGTAATGCAGGTCGCCATCCTGGTCTTTGTCGTAGGCACGAACGATATTCGGGTGATCGATACTGCCGCCTGCGCGTGCTTCACGTTCGAACCGTTCGAGAGCAGCAGGGTCTGATGCTTTCGAACGTGGCAGGACTTTGATGGCATAACGTCGCTTCATGGTGCGATGTTCTGCCAGGTAAACCTGTCCCATGCCTCCAATGCCGATGCGTTCAATAACTCGGTATTTGCCTACATAGAAGCCACGCCACTTGTTCGAAAGAAGCTGGTCCGCCTGAAAGCGACTGAGCACAGCATCACGGACCAAGATTTTGGCAAGTTCCTTGGGATCATCCGGAATGGATTCTTTCTGATTCAGCTTTTCCAGATACAGATTCAGCCGATTGGCATCAACGAGGCCACTCTTGCGCGTTAAGTCCAGAAAGGATTCGATGGGCGTTCGATTCATGCTGAGGGGATCAGTCTCAAATTGCTAAAAAATAAGTATGCCCATCACTGAGGCTATAACACTACCATATGTCAGCCTTACAATCAATGTAAAGCAGAAACGGCAATTGCCAAGCGAAAGATAGTACTCTTATCGTATATGAAGAGAATTTCGTTTGAAGGGATGCGGTTTCAGGCTGATGATGACCTGATAGAGGAACTTCATGATCCATCGAGCCCATCGATCTGCCTTTACTTTGATCGAATTGCTGGTTGTCATTGCCATCATCGCCCTGTTGATGGCTTTGCTGTTGCCTGCCATTCAAAAGGTTCGTGCTGCCGCTGATCGTATGATCTGTGCTAGCAATATGAGGCAGTTGATTATTGCCCTGCATCATTACCACAATGACTATAATCGATTTCCACT
>CAYPJB010000253.1:0-6943 GCA_964410845.1 uncultured Bacteroidales bacterium
TGCGCGCGGTACCTTTCTGTTTTCGGAAGTAGGCTTCCATACGCATGCGGGCGGTAGGCACTCAGAACCAGTTCAGGGTATTATCACAGCGTTTGCTCTCCATCTTCATTTTGCTCATCGCTCGGTGGTAAGCTCTTTTGGAATACAACTTGGTGACCGCTTCTTCGAGCAGTTGCTTGGGCATGGCGGTGCCATCCATCAACTCACCCACGAGTTCGATGATCTCGTTCTCTTCACTCGAGATAGCTCTATCCGCCTGCCAGGTAGCGGGGCTTTTGGATGGACGAGCGTGTTCCTGAGGCGCTGCCTTCACTAGTCGGCTGTTTCCGTTCCGTAACAACTCCAGATGGTACTGTTCGCCAAGGAGGCCTCGCTGGTTCTTGGCTGTGATGATCACCCGCCGACAGGCATTGATAGGGTGATACCCGATCGTGATAATGTTGCGGGCAACGAGCGTGCCTGACTTGATATGGGCTCCATAGCTCCGCGACTGATGCAGGCCATGTTGGCGTGGAACGATAATAGTGCAGCCATGCTTGAGCGATATCTGGCGAAGGTCCGTCCAGAAACTGGCAAAGGTCGCCTGCTCGGGTGGCTTGCCATCATCGAGACGCACCTGTTCGAGCAGTTCTTCCAACCCATCGAGAATCAGCACCTGGGGCCTGGCTTCATCCAGCAGAAGATTGAAAGCAGCCAGGTAGTCATTCAGGCATGCACCTCCCTTCGCGATATCAGCGAAGGCGATCTGTTGTAAATGCTCAGGGTCGGATGGATGCTGGGAGAACTGCTCAGCGAGCAGTTCCTGCTGTCTGGGCGTGGCCACGTAGAGGACATCTACAGGCTGGGGATTAAGCAGGTGATGATCGCCCCGGCTAAGACAACTGGCAACTTTGGTCAGGTAGTACGACTTGCCCACCCCGGCAGCGCCATCGAGGCAGACCAGTTCCTGCGTAGGCAACTGATCATCCAGATAATAAGCAGGCGGCGGCGCAGGCGATGGTGGCGTTGCTACTTTCAACTGGTTCATGTCAGCACCCGGATAGTGTACAGATAGACCTTGTTATTTCATGAAATGTACACTAACGATGGCAAGTGTACTTGTTACATTTCTGTAGGGCATACTGTGCGTGCCTCACTGCATGTGATTCCTGTGCAACTGTGTTGACGATAAGTGATGGGCACTTCGCCTGTTGAGGCACGCACAGCGTGCTCTACTGGGTAAGCATCTTCTCTTCTGGTGTCTTGATGCCAAACACCTGTTGGATGTGTTTGAAGTCTTCTGCAATGCTCTTCCAGTCGTTGTGGCGGCGGTAGTAGGCTAGGGCTTGTTCCTGTTCATTGTGGATGAGGTGCCAGTGGCCTTGGATCGAAAGCAATTGATGGTCGTCGGGATCAAAGCCCTTGGCGATGTCCAGTTGCTCTTTCGCCTGATCGAAGTGTCCTTGCAACATATGGAAGTAGGCCTTCCAGGCGTGACAACATGCTAGCGTGATATCACCCAGTACATGGTAGTTGGCCACACATTCCAAGGCTCCGGCGTAGTCGTATTCGTTGTAGCAACGATGGAAGTTGGCTCTGATGATCGAGTAGTTGAGCCAGGTGTGCATCGGTCTGACAGTGGTGGCCCACTTCATGTTGGGTTGCCTGAGGATCAGATCGAAATAGCCGGTGCTGATGTGTTGCCTGTCTTCGAGCAGTGACAGGCACACTTCCGCATGCTCGAGGGATTCACGATATTTTCCACACACAAAAGCAACATCGACAGCTACGCAGCCAATATCCACTACTTTCGGATGTTGATCCCATAAAACCAGCACATCGGCATAAGCGTCGTCGAACTGGCGCTGGACGACCAGTTGATTGATGCGGGCCAGGGTCTTGTGAATGGTGGAAAAGTACCAGGTGAAGTAGATGGCGGTGGCGACGGCAATGAACACGAAGGTGCCGCCGACCAGGATGATCATCGTCCAGAGGCCTTTGTCCATCATCCTCTCGTCAGTTGTTCCAGCACGAAGTAGCCTGGCTTGGTAAATCCCGTTCGGCTGTACACTTCGTGGGCCGGGGTGTTCTCTTCTTCCACATACAGCCTAAAGCCAATCACGTTTCCCTGTGCAGCGGCTTGCTTCTTCAGATGCTCGAAGAGCAGGCGGAAGATGCCTTGACCACGGTGTTCTGCGGTGACGTAAACGCTTTGAATCCACCAGAACCAGCCGTTGCGCCAGTCACTCCATTCGTAGGTGTACATGATCTGGCCGATGGGCTTGCCGGTGCTGTCGCAGGCGAGGTGGTAGACACCTTTGTGTTCGTCTTGCAGCAAGGCTTTGACGCCGGGCAGGAGCTTATCCATGTCGAGCGTTTTGTTTTCACTCTCGTAGGCCAGACGATTGTTGAAGTCGGCAATGATCTCTGCATCGGCGAGGTTAGCCAGGCGGATTTGATAACTCATGGTTGCAATGCTCACGAACCTTGCTAGGCTTGTCTGTGCGTTATGTTACAAGTCGTGACTGGAGATGTGGCGTGGATCTGAAGCAATTCGTTCGAGATGTTCCCGATTTCCCCAAGCCCGGCATCCTGTTCAAAGATATTACCCCACTGCTCAGCAACCCTGCTGCCTTTCGCCATGCAATTGAACTGCTGGCCGAGAAGTACAGGAATGTGAAGATAGATGCCATCGCAGCTGCAGAGGCTCGAGGTTTTCTTTTGGCTGCACCACTGGCATATCTCCTGCAGAAGCCTTTGATTCCTCTGCGCAAGCCTGGAAAACTTCCTTACGAGACGACTTCTTTCAGTTATGATCTGGAATACGGATCAGCGTCATTGCATATGCATGTGGATGCTTTTAAGCCGGGAGCTTCAGTATTGCTGGTAGATGATGTACTGGCAACCGGTGGCACCATGCATGCGGCCTGCAAGTTAGTGGAACAGTGCGAAGGCAAAGTAGCGGGTTGCGCTTTCCTGATTGAGTTGAGCTTCCTGGAAGGGGGGCAAAAGCTGGTGGGGTATGAGCGCTACTCGCTGTTGACGTATTAATCCCGCTTGATGATTTTGACGGTCAGCGATATAGTTGATTAGCAAAATCACTCAGGGACGAAGCATGGCTTCAAAACGTATCAAGCCGGTAACAAAACGCACAAATAAAGACAGTGCGCGCTCCAGCACCAAAGTATCGAAGGTAAAGCCAGCAATACCAGTCGTGCCAGCCCCTTGGAATGAGTTTATTGGCATGTTTGAAAATGAACCAGCTGCCCGTGAAGTAGAGAAACTTATTGCTGAAAATAGAGATAAATGGGTAAGGGTGCTCTGAAACCCATGACCACGTTTGTTTTAGATACTGACATTCTGACCGATCTGGAGTATCGAAAGGCAGACGTTACAAGGCAATTTACAGAGCATCTCAAACTGGGAAGAATGGCTGTTACGGATGTCAATATTCTTGAGAGACTCAGAGGATGGGAACTTAAAATACAACAAACCAAATCCAGAACTGAACTGGCTCGTTACTACCAGAACCTAGGGAAAGCAGCTAAGTTTCTTACACTTTTCACAGTTGTGCATGTGACCGAAACTGCCCTGGAACAAACGGCTTTGCTGAAAGCACGTGTCAGAAAGTTGAAATTACGTGGCGAAGCAAAACCTGGAGATCGCGACTTACTAATAGCATGCATCATCCTAGAGCAGGTTGACACAGTACTTGTCACACATAATACCAAGCACTTTGTCGAGTTTTTGCCTCCATCAAAACTGTTGGATTGGATACATACGTAGTGTCTTTCGTTTGTGATTCATCTGCCTCACAAGATCTTCAATGGAATAATTCGCCCCTTCCGGTATCAGAATAGAAGAGACTTCGTTTCTCTGCAGGATGCAGCCCATGCTTGATCCCGTGCAACTCCAATCCCGGATCAGCAACGCAGCGTTCACTTTTCGCGGCTACAACACTACCAATCTCGGTCGGTCGCTGGAACTGCTGCAGCATCCGCTCTACGGACCGGATGTTGAGGCGAGCCTCGTCGAACATTCGGTCATCGCCAGCGATCTGTTGAAACACCCTGTGGATCTCGTTGAACGGGTACGCCAGCAGAAAGAGACCTGCGACCTCTCCACGTACTCGGAAGACATCGTTCTGATCGTTGCCATGTCGATGGCTCAACTCAGACTGCTGGAGAAGTACTTCGGCATCCTGTTCAAAGATTGCAAGCTCGCGTTCGGATACTCACTGGGTGAGCCAACAGCATTGGCAGCATCGGGAGTTTACACCGTGGAAGCAGTGCTGCGGCCCCTGCTCGAAATGGCAGAGGACAGCGTGGCGCTGGCTGAGAACGTCACCATGGGAGTCCTCTTTTCGCGGGGACCGGCACTCGATCTGGATGCCGTTCACAAACTTTGCATCGAGATTGGCATCGAGGGAAAGGGGATCATTTCCCCCAGCACCTATCTGTCGCCCAATAGTTTGCTGCTCCTGGGCCAGAACGACACCGTGCAGCAGTTTCGCCAGTTGATGAATGAACGCTTTTCTGACAAGGTCTATCTGCGTACCAATCCGCATCGCTGGGCGCCAATGCATACACCCATTGTCTGGCAGAAGAACATCCCCAATCGCTCAGCTGTTATTCTGCAAAAAACCACTGGCGGGTTAACCAAGCCTTCGGTGCCAATCATCAGTTCTGTTACCGGGCAGAAAAGCTTCACCGAATCGAACAGCCGCGAACTGATGCACAAGTGGATCGATCATCCGATGAAGCTATGGGACATGGTTTTCCAGACACTGGCTTCCGGAGTGGAAATCGTGGTGCATGTCGGGCCGGATCCCAATCTGATCCCTGCGACGTTTAAACGGATCAGCGATAATATCGCCGCCCAGAGTACGGAACGCACCTGGAGCGGGCTGGGGTTACGTGCCCTGAGCCCGATCATGCGGCGTCCCTGGTTAACGAATCTGCTTTCGCAGAGTACTGCACTACTGCGGGCACCGTACGTTGAGCACATCATACTGGAAGACTGGCTACTGCGATTTGCCCCACATCTTGATTCCAGTTCCAACTAAGACTCAGAGGTACCGTGGCAGGGGGCAGCGGCTGCAAACGTCGTATGAAGTTGCAACCCGAATGTCGCCGCTGCCCCCCTGCCACGGCGATTGTTAGCTTTTCTGTGAGTCATCGCTACAGCACACAGAAATGGGCTAGGCAGGTTTACCACTCTCTGGTAAAAGTTACAAATCGTGACAGCAAGGCTGCTGTCAGCACACGGAAACGTCAAGGACGACGGGGGGACCGTGGCACTTCGCTTGCGTATTGGTCATAAGCTGTTTGTCGGGCTGGTGCTCGTCGGCGTGCCGATGTTCATCATGCTGGGGGCTACGCTGCATGCCCTGGGGGCTCACCGTACCACCGTCAACAGCATTGATAGTCGGCAACAGGAAAAGCGCGACGCTTCGGAATTGCAGGACACCATCGCCAATTGGCTCAGCAAGCAAGGGACACAGAAAGATGTCACCTCGATTCAGCAGGAAATCCTTGCCGACAGCATTCTTCAGCAGGTCTCCAAGTATGAGCAGAGCCTGAGTTTAACACTGCAGAACAGCACTGATCGCAATCGCGGGAAGCTGGAAAAGGAATATCTGCAGCAGATTCGCAGCAAAACAACGGAGTTCCGCAAGAGCATCCAGTCTGGAGGCATGGATCTGAACGACATGCATCTCGTTCCCAGTTGGCGCGCTCCTGTCGAACAACTGAACCGTTATGCCAGCGAACTCTGCAGCGTCATCGATACCGATGTTCGCAATCTCATCACTGCAGCCAACAAGAGCTATCTGCAGACCAGACAGTTCGTGCTGGCTGTCTGTGTCGGTGGGTTTGCACTCCTGCTCATCCTGGCTCGCATGACCTACCACTGGATTGCTACGCCGATCCGTGAGCTGCATGCCAAGGTCACCCAACTCGCAGTTGGCCAGTTCAGCACACGGGTGCAGGTCAACAGTAACGATGAGATGCAGGATCTGGCTGTAGCCTTTAACAACATGTCGGATCGACTTCAGAGCATCTATCAGGACCTCGAAAAGCAAGTTCACGAACGCAGCAAACAACTGGTCCGCAGCGAACGACTGGCCGGGGTAGGCTTCCTGGCTGCAGGCGTTGCACACGAGATCAATAACCCGCTGGCCAGCATCAGCTTCTGTGGCGAAGCACTGGAACGTCGGCTCAAGGGCCTGCTCGAACAACATCCCGACAACCCTGATGTTCCTCTCATCAACCGCTATGTGCTGATGATTCAGCAGGAAGCGTTCCGCTGTAAGGAAATCACCCAGAAGCTGCTCGAGTTCAGCCGCATGGGTGACCGTCCCAAGCAGATGGCAGACCTGGCAGAGCTGGTGCAGAGCGTGCTCGAGATGGTGCAGCATCTGCCTAACCATCAGGAGAAGCGGATCGTCTTCGAAGTACAACAGCGGCCACACTTGCTACTCTCAGTGCCTGAAATCAAATCGGTGATCCTCAACCTCATCGTCAATGCTCTGGAGAGCATGGATGCAGCGGGGTTGCTCACCATCAAGCTGAATGTGGTTAATGATGCTGCTCTGCTCAGCTTCACCGATACTGGCTGCGGGATGACGCAGGATGTGCTCGACAATCTGTTTGAGCCATTCTTCACTCGCAGCCGAACGGGAAAGGGCACCGGGCTGGGGCTCAGCATCAGCCATCGTATCGTCAATCAACACGGCGGCGAAATCGAAGCCACCAGTGCAGGCATCAATCAGGGAAGCACCTTCACGATGCGTATCCCACTGAGACAAACCGAAACCGCTCCACAGGAAGATCCCGTGGCAACGGTGCTGAAGAAGGCTGCATAGCTTTCAGCTATCAGCCGTCAGCTATCAGCAGAAATACACGTGACCCCGATGCGGTCGCAGCAAAGGAGAGAGAAACATGTTCAGTGCTTGCCTTTGTGT
>CAYPJB010000254.1:0-6913 GCA_964410845.1 uncultured Bacteroidales bacterium
GATCCACAGATTGTCGTGCCGTTAGCTGATGTCTTTGTCAGCTTTCCAGGCCATTCCGCCCACGAAGTGGAACAACTGATCTCCACGCCACTGGAACGCATGCTCTATCAGATTGATGGCGTCGAGTACGTCTACAGCATGTCAAAGGATAGTCAGGCCATCATCACTGTTCGTTTTTATGTTGGTCAGGATCGAGAGCGAAGTCTGGTCAAGCTTTTCAAGAAGATCAACGAGAATGTGGACATCATCCCGGGTGATGTTGCCGGCTGGGTGGTGAAACCCATTGAGATTGATGACGTTCCAGTTGTAACCCTGTCGCTCACCGGAGATGAATATTACCCGTTGCGGCGGATCGGTGAAGAACTGCTGGAACGCTTCGCTGCCCTGCCTGACATATCGCAAGCGTACCTCGTGGGAGGGACGCCACGAACGCTCAGGATCGATCTCATTCCCGAACGGTTGCAGGCTTATTCCTTATCGCCGCTGGATGTGCGCAAGGCCCTCGCCGGTGCCAATGCCACTTTGCCAGGTGGCGATTTTACCCACAACGACAAGACCTTTGCCGTGGAGGCAGGCATCGGCATTACCAGTGGCGAGCAACTGCGAAATCTGGTTGCTGGTGTGTATCAGAATCGGCCTATCTTCCTCAAGGATGTTGCGAATATTCTCGATGGGCCTGACGAGGTAACCACCTTGACCCGTCATGGCTGGGGGCTTGCTCAAGGTTTTGAAACCCATGCTGGCAACCCTGGTACTATCATCGGTGGGGCCATTACCCCGCGTACCACCACCCCGCCACGCTCCGAACCTTCGGTGACAATTGCCCTCTCGAAAAAGAAAGGCACCAATGCCGTTGCGATTGCGCAGCGCGTCCTTGATTACGCCAAAACGTTGCAGGAGAAAGTACTACCTGAGAACGTCAAACTGATCGTCACTCGCAATTACGGTTTGACTGCGGATGAGAAAGTCAATGAACTCGTTGAAGCCCTCGGTGTTGCCATTCTGATCGTTATCGCGCTTCTGACACTCAGCATGGGCTGGAGGGCTGCCGTTGTCGTGGCAATCGCTATCCCGGTAGTCTTCGGTTTGACGCTTGCAGTCAATCTGATGTTCGGCTACACCATCAACCGCGTCACGCTGTTCGCCCTTATCCTGTCGCTCGGTCTGCTGGTGGATGACCCCATTGTTGACGTCGAAAACATCGAACGCCACTTTGAAGAACGTAAGGCAGCCTCGCATGATATTGTGCTGCAGGCGGTTGCAGAAATTCGCCCACCACTCATCAGTGCCACGCTGGCTGTTATCGTCAGCTTCCTGCCGATGTTCTTCATCACCGGCATGATGGGGCCTTACATGGCACCCATGGCCCTGAATGTTCCCATTGCCATGCTCATGTCGATGGTGGTGGCATTTACGATTACTCCCTGGCTCAGCTACATCATGCTGAAGCGGAACTATGCCAAACCAGGCAATGAGGCTCCACCTGTTGAATTAGGGCATGGCCATCACGAGAATTACAATCCTGAGAACGTGAAGAAGACGCTGCTCTACCGCATTTTCCTACCAGTGATGAAGCCACTGCTGACCTCGAAATGGCGTGCTCGTCTCTTCCTGTTGATCATTGCCATATTAACGGTAGGAGCCATGGCCCTGGCTGCTCTCCGCTCCGTACCGCTCAAGATGCTGCCTTTCGATAACAAGAATGAGTTCCTGCTGGTCATTGACCAGGACGAAGGCACCACACTTGAACGAACCAATGCGACGGTTGACGAGATGGAAAGCTTCCTCGCAACCATTCCTGAGGTTGCTGATTACTCAAGCTATGTTGGCGTCAACAGTCCCATTGATTTCAACGGCCTCGTTCGACATTACTATCTGCGCCGCGGGTCTCACCTGGCAGAGATCCGTGTTAATCTCGCACCCAAGAAGCACCGCAAGCTCCAGAGCCATGCATTGGCTTTACGCATCCGCAATCAACTGACAGAGATTGCCTTGAAGCATCAGGCCAACTTGAAGATAGTCGAGTTGCCTCCCGGGCCACCGGTGCTGGCTTCGGTTGTGGCGGAAGTCTATGGGCAGGCTGACAACACTTACGAACAACTTCTGACAGCAGGCGACCTGGTGCAACAACGGTTCTCCCGCGAGCCGGGTATCGTGGATGTCGATACGATTCGCGAGTCACGTGTCACCAAGTATGTGTTCGTGCCTGATCAGGAAAAGGCTGCGCTGGCAGGTGTATCCATCAGTGAGATTGCTGCAACCATCCAGTTGGCTCTCCTTGGTAACAACCAGGAACTGGTCCGAGTGCAGGGAGAACGCCAACCACTGAAGATTGTCATCCGGCTGCCACGAACCATCCGTTCCAACATTGATGACCTTTCAGGCATTCATGTGAAAGGCAGTACCGGACAACTGGTGCCACTCGCCGAATTGGGAGTGTGGAAAAACCATTTCGTCGATCAAACGATTTATCACAAGAATCTTGAACGGGTGGTGTATGTATTCGGAGAAACGGCAGGACGCCCACCCGCTGAGTGCATCGTTGACATCCTGGCTGATCAGGAAATGAAATCAGCCAGGCCTGGTGGAGCAGTGGCTGATGCGCCAGCCCGGCCTGTGAAGGATCGCACCTATCTTTCCAATGGCAGCAATATCACTTGGAGTGTAGCTGAAGGTATTCGCGTTGAGTTGGCTGGCGAAGGTGAATGGAAGATCACGCTGGATGTCTTCCGTGATCTCGGACTGGCCTTTGGAGCTGCGATGCTCATGATCTATGTCATCCTGGTGGCACAGACTGGATCATTTCTCATTCCGTTGATCGTGATGCTGGCCATTCCACTGACAGTTCTAGGCGTGATGCCAGGCTTCTATTTCCTGAACGGTATGATGGGCCAAACCGTGGGAGGCTATGCAGATCCCGTGTACTTTACAGCCACCGCCATGATCGGCATGATTGCCCTGGCTGGCATCGTCACCCGTGATTCGATCATCCTGGTGGATTTCATTCATCAGGCGGTGCAACGAGGCCGACCACTGTTTGATGCCATCATGGAAAGCCGCGTCGTGCGATTGCGTCCGATTCTACTCACTGCTGCTGCAGCAATGCTCTCCAGCCTGCCTATCACGCTCGACCCCATCTTCTCTGGTCTGGGCTGGTCTCTGATCTTCGGATTGGTGGCCTCGACGATCTTTACGCTTTTCGTCATCCCGGTTACCTACTGGCTGGTGTATGTTGGCAGGAACAACACCACTCAGAAGTAACAAGGACTATCAACATGTCAAACCTTGACCAACTGAATGAAAAAATCAGCAGTACCCTGGCAGCTGCAGCCCATCGTGCAGCGGAGAGCCGGCAGGCATACCTGCGGGATCAGGAAGAACTCAAGCAGCGATTGGCCCGTTTCGATGAACTCGTCGAACACTTCTGCCAGCAATGGCGGCCACGACTGCAGGCTCTTGTTCAGCAGTTTTCCAATCTGGTTCAAGTGAACCCTGTCATTCAGCCACACTCTCGCGAATCGACATTCTCGTTTGCATCGGACAAGTACAAGGTGGAATTGAAGTTCTCTGTTGGCCCGGATCAGCATGTTCGCAACATGATACTTGATTATGATCTCAGCATCATTCCTGCACTGATGAAGTATGTCAGCCACAAACGTCTGGAATTACCACTTGATCAGATCAACGAGCAGCAGATAGGCGAATGGCTCGACGAGCGAATTATTGAATTTGTGGAAACCTATGTTGCTCTGCAAGGGGATGACTTTTTCCTTGAGCATATGCGTCAGCCTGATTCAGTTTAATCAGACATTTATCTGCTTTATAGTTGCCTGGCCAGGGCTACCTGGCCATGATCGAGATAATTACTGTAAAGTGAGTTGATAGGCACACAGACTGTCGAACTCAATCCTGAGAGAGGAGCATTGGATGCACGTCAGCAGGCTGCTCGTTGTTGGTTTGATGTTGTTTTCGGTTACTCTGGTACATGGCCAAGACCAGCCCACGCTGCAACAGAAACTGAGCAAGGAACCCCTCTCCAGCTTGATCAATGACGTTAAGTCTCGTGGCGATGCAGCCCGTGGAGCGGTGTTGTTCTTCCAGCCTTTCCTCACCTGTGCTAAATGTCACGATGCCCAGGCCGGCACACAACTGGGGCCTGACCTTGCCAAAATCGGGAAGGATGGAACAGCAGAGCATCTCATTGAATCCGTGCTTGCACCATCGAAGGTCATCAGGAAGGGGTACGAAACGGTCACCATCACCACCCGCGATGGACGTACCCATACTGGCCTCTTCGTAAGCGACAAAAATGGTGACATCACACTCATCGACCCGGCAGCACAAGGTAAACAGATCCAGGTTGCCAGCGCTGAGATCGAAGAGCGCAAGATCAGCCAGCAATCATTGATGCCCGATGGCCTAGTCAATCTGCTTTCGGATCGGCAGCAGTTTCTGGACCTGGCGAAGTACCTCATCGAAATCGCAGAACAAGGGCCTCGTCGCGCCAGTGAACTACGGCCTGCCCAGACGGCACTCGTGATTCCCGAGTACGAGAAGGAGATCAATCATGCCGGGTTCCTCCGCTCGCTGGACGACAAGGCATTCCAGCGGGGCGAAGCCATCTATACCCGCGTTTGTGCCAACTGTCATGGAACCAAGAATGCCCTCGGCTCCATGCCTACATCGCTACGTTTTGCATTCGACAAGTTCAAGAACGGCAGCGACCCTTATAGCCTCTATCAAACGCTCACCTACGGCTACGGCATGATGGCTCCGCAAACGTGGATGGTGCCCCGGCAGAAGTATGATGTCATCCACTACCTCCGCGAAACGTATCTCAAGAATGACAACAAATCTCAATACGCAAGGATCGATCAGCCTTACCTCGACAAACTTCCGAAGGGAACAACTTTTGGCCCACCAGCAGCAACAGTCGAACCCTGGGTAACCATGGACTACGGTCCCAGCCTGATGAACACCTACGAGGTTGGTGGACCGGGACCGAACATCGCCTACAAGGGAATCGCTGTTCGGCTCGATGCAGGACCGGGTGGAGTATCACGAGGCAATCGCTGGGCGCTCTTTGATCACGACACCATGCGATTCGCTGCTGCATGGAGTGGCAGCGGATTCATCGATTGGAAAGGCATTCACTTCAATGGTCAGCATCAGATCCACCCCAGGCTGACAGGCGATGTTCAAATCATCAATCCCGTCGGACCGGGCTGGGCCAATCCCGAGACGGGCCGCTTCGATGATCCACGATTCACCGGTCGTGATGGCCGGCCCTACGGACCACTACCGAAATCGTGGACGCAGTACCTGGGCACCTATCAGTTTGGCAATCAGACTATCATCTCGTACACCGTTGGCGGTGTCACTGTACTTGAGTCGTTCGGAGTAGAGACGGATGCCAAGCAACCAGCCACAGTGATCTATACCCGCACGCTGGAAATTGGGCCGTCCACCAAAGAGCTGTTAGCCCGGATCGCGCCAGCCGATATTGCGGTGAATGTGGTGGGTGATGCCCAGGCATCGCTCATCAAGCGAGACGGTTTCACTCTGCTCAAGATACCTGTCTCGACAACAACGATACGCATCAAGCTCATGATGGCCAGGACAAGCCAGAAGGCACTTGATGCCTTTGCCAGCCCTGCCCCACGAGGGTTAAAACTGCTGACCGAAGGTGGTCCGAAACGCTGGCCCGAGATTCTGAAATCGACGACAACGCTCGGCAAGAACGATGGTCCCTTTGCTGTTGATACCTTCGTACTTCCGGAAAAGAACCCGTGGAACGCCCAACTGCGACTAACGGGGTTCGACTTCTTTCCCGATGGCAAGCGGGCAGCGGTCTGCTCGTGGGATGGCGACGTCTGGATGGTCAGTGGGTTTGATCAACCTGCCAACGGGTTGACCTGGCAACGCATCGCAACAGGTCTCTTTCAACCGCTTGGCCTGAAGCTGCGTGAGGGCAATATCTATGTCTGCTGCCGCGATCAGATTGTGCGATTGCACGATTTGAACAACGATGGTGAGATGGATTACTACGAGTGCTTCAACAACGATCATCAGGTAACGGAGCACTTCCATGAATTCGCCATGGGTTTGCAGACCGACCCGGAAGGCAACTTTTACTACGCCAAGAGTGGTCGCCATGCCCTGCCTGCCCTCGTTCCTCACCATGGTACCTTGCTGAAGGTGAGCAAGGACGGTTCAACGACGGAGATACTCGCTACCGGTTTCCGGGCAGCCAATGGTGTGTGCTTGAATCCCGATGGCACATTCTTCGTCACCGATCAGGAAGGATTCTGGACGCCGAAGAACCGCATCAACCTGGTGGAAAAAGGGGGCTTCTATGGCAACATGTGGGGGTACACGGACATCACCGACACGTCCAACTCTGCCATGAAGCAGCCTCTTTGCTGGATCACGAACAACTTTGACCGCTCGCCAGCGGAATTGCTTTGGGTGAACAGCGACAAATGGGGGCCACTTACGGGTTCGCTGCTGAACATCTCCTATGGGCATGGGAAGATCTATGTGGTACCGCACGAAAAGGTTAACGGACAAGCACAAGGTGGCATGTGTTCGCTGCCCTTGCCGCCGTTTCCGACCGGCATCATGCGGGGCAGATTTCATCCTGTCGATGGCCAGCTCTATTCCCTGGGCATGTTCGCCTGGGCTGGCAATCAAACGGTGCCTGGTGGCTTCTATCGAGTCCGCTATACCGGCAAGCCTGCCGATCTGCCAATAGGTCTTAAAGCCAAGTCTGGTGGAGTGGAAATGACCTTCACCGATCCGATTGATTCTTCGAGTGCTGCAGACATCAAGAACTACGAAGTCACGGTGTGGGGACTTCTACGCAGCAAGAACTACGGTTCCAAGCATATCAATGAACATGCACTGGCGTTAT
>CAYPJB010000255.1:0-6911 GCA_964410845.1 uncultured Bacteroidales bacterium
TAAGATCTGGAACAGCAGGTCGCCTTGCTTAACTGCCTGGCCTTCCCGAACCTGGATTTTCTCCAGGTAGCCATCTTGCAATGCACAAATCTCGATGTGTCGCTGAGCATGAATCTGGCAAACATACTGCTGTGTTACCGTGACGTCTTCCACGAGCGGCGTTGTGAGCACTATGGTGTGGTGCTCTTTCTCGTGCTGGTGATCGCTTGCATGTTGCTGGCAGGAGGAACTGCACAAGGCTAAGAAAGCCAGACAATGAGCAAGCTTGCTAGTCGTTTTCATGTGTTACCTGCACTTGCATCGGTGGAAGAAAAACATCCTGAGCCATTGAGTAACGGTGAGAGAATCTGTCAAGCTCCAGGAACTTATTGTTTTTTCATGATTTAGTCGAGAGAGGTTTTATTCCAAGTAAGACTCAGAATGAGACCATACTTTCATACTACGATGCTTGAGGGCACTGAGCCTACTTCCAACAGTGCTTTTCATTAGTCGGATTCGAGTCTTCAGCCATATTCTTCCCTGCTTTGTTTGTAAAAAGTCATAATTTAGGCGCGGCTTTCACCATATTGGCTTCTCAAGTCCAGACCATTGGCAGTCAGCAAACTCTTCAAGCCATTGGAAGCCGACATGAAACTTATCATCAAAGATGCCAGCAGCGGTCTAACGTTGTTTCATTTGCAGTGGCAGTGTGTCGCAAAACTGACTTTATTTACAGAGAAGTCAGTTGTCTTCTTTATTGATTGAAAACATAAAATTCGTTTGCAGAAGAATCCGTGGTGCGTGAGCGATTGGACATCAACTATCAACGGTGATCCCCATCTAATGCATTACACTCGGCCAAGGCCATCACTGCAAATGCTGATGCTGCATGAGACAGATAGTGTTTATTATCCTTAAACAGGCTTCGCGCGAACCATCTGCCACTTTCACGCTGATGGGATTTGAGCCAACTGACTCCTTGTTGAATCTGAGGATGGTCGACAGGTACATTTACCTGCCGCAGGACAAACACGACAAAGCCTGTCGCATATCCATCACTCGTCTCGGTATCCTGCTCCTTGCCATCATGACGTTTCCAGGTCCCGAGAGTGGCACTATTCCATCCGCCGTCTTTCTTCTGCAATGACAGTAGCTCATCAACCCATCTCTTCTTTTCGTCGGCAGTGACCAAATGCAGGACTTTGGCATCGGCCCACAACAGCATCCCTCGGTGATGCGGATATTTCGGAGGTTGTTCTGCGAGGTACTTTCTGAGTTTCTTCATTCCTGCTTGAGCAGCAGACGTCTGGCTGTATTGTTCCGGGGCAGAGCCAACGCCGATGGCAGCCAATGTTGCACCGTAATGATCATCAGACTCCATCGGTGGCCATTCACATTTCAGCCAATTCCAACCGCCATCGGCTCGCTGCACTGTCCACATTCGATCGAGTGCCTGCCTGGTTAAGGGATGCAGCTTACCCGTAGTCGCAGCATCATTGATCGCCAATACACTCCCTGTTGCAATAACTTCTGCATCCCAACGCGGCCCTTTGCTCGTCCATCGTTCCTGAATCATATTCTCTGCAAATGTACGCACTTGCTTCATTGCAGAAGAATCTTTTCCTAATGCAGGTCGAGCCATCAAATATGCGTAATTGGTGTGACAGGTAAAGCATTGATGGGTCTTCTGCCAATGGAGAGAAGCCGCATCGAGAAACTGAGCTGCCTTCCGGGTGCTGAATGGCGCTTTGGGCTCGTCCGAACGGTTCGGGGTTGGTGCTTGAAGCTCGGCATCATCAGAACGTAACCACGATGATGTTAGGAATAGTACCAAAGTTACAGCTACGACTTTGTTCATGCCGGCATCCCCAGAGCATCTGGTACTCATCATACACAGTCTGCTTGAACCGTCTCGTCACTTCGAAGCAGTCCGTTCAGATCGAGCTGCCTGGTAAACATTGCCAACTCACCGTTCGGCGATCTGGGCCACACTTCCTGTGGGCGGTCCCAATACAACTCTACGCCGTTGTTATCCGGGTCACGCAAGTAGATAGCTTCGCTGACGCCGTGATCACTGGCACCATCCAGCGAGATGCCTGCATCGATCACACGCCTGAGGGCATCGGCCAGCGCACGCCGAGTTGGGTACAGGATAGCAATGTGGTACAATCCAGTAGTTCCGGATGGAGGCGGAGACCCGCCCAGGCTCTCCCAGGTGTTTAACCCGATATGGTGATGATAGCCACCTGCAGAGACGAATGCTGCCTGCGATCCATACCGTTGCGTCAATTTGAAGCCAAGGACACCGCAGTAGAACCGTAACGCCCGCTCCAGGTCTGCGACCTTGAGATGAACGTGGCCTATCCGCACCTGTGGGTCAATGGGGCGAGATGTTGTATCAGGGATCATGGTCGCTCCTTTTCGCTTCATTTCTTACATCCGCCGTGAGTAGCCGCTCCCATCATAACCAACTGATGCAGTGGTACTACCCCCTGAGTCTGAAGATGTTTCGACGGAGGAGTACGCAAGAGTAACTTCATGGTACAGAAGGGTTATCACGCGATTCATATCGCCAACGGCAATTCAACCACCCATAATATCTTCATGTCACAACTCGCTCCTGTTCTGGAAGTTGATGAGTACATCGAACAGGCGTACTTCTTCCATGCCTTTCGCATGCGTCAGCTGGATGGTCAGCCTTCGCAGGAAATACTGAGCCGTATCCACGAAGAAATACTTGCCATCACTCGGCTGCAGATGGCTGTGCAGTTCATGGCTACCGAATTGCGACATACAGGCATGCTCAGCACAGCAGTCGCACGGCTGAATCACTACTTCACCCCGTTCCAGGCGTTTGTGCTGGGCAAGGCGGAAGAAGAAGGCCAGCGTTTCGGCATGGCCACCGCTCTGGAAGTACTCGAACACGAAGCCCAGTATCGCAGTCAGAAACCGACACCGCAGGGACTCTTTGTCTACCAGTTCGAAGTGCTGTGCCGCAATCGGCTTGGTTACGACGACGGCCTTAATGCCATGATGCTCGATAGCTATTACAGTGCCGATTGGCGAGAGTACATCGAAATGGTCAGGGTGAACGTTGGTGAGATCGAATTTGCTGATCTCGTCTTCATTCGCTCAGAAGTGTATGCCGTAGAGCATCGGGCCAGGGAATCAGCATTGGAACTTCCGCCGGTCCTCTTTGGTGAAAAGGAAGGGAAGATCGCCAGAGCCAATCGAGGTCGAGATCCACTCTTTCTCTTCGCGGCACTGCAGCGACACCTGAATTATCCGAAGGTGCCGTTCATTCGCAAAATGGATAACCCACTGCAACAGATGCCGACAATCCTTGCCAAGCTTCGAGAATTGGAACAACGGCTCAAGCATCTGGAGAATGAAGCCCGGGACATCGGTCGCTTTAATGCCACTTCGCAGTTGGAAACTCTAAAACCAATTGAACTGGACGAACAATAACGGTAGCGTAGGGGCTTATGCCCATTGCGTTTAACTGTCAATACTGTGGCCAACTGCTCAAGGTGCTGGAAAGCTCAGCTGGTAAAGCCTGCCTGTGTCCCAAATGTAAAACAAGGGTCACTGCACCGCTGATGGAACTGCCTGAAGCACAGCCGTTGCCACCTCTTAGTGAATATGCACTCTCTCCGAAAGTACAAAGGCCAACGCATGCTCAGATTGAAGAACTCTCACCAGTTGCACCTGTATCTGAACCAGTCAAATCAAAGAAGCCTAAAGCACGCAGGCTAACTCAAGATGAGCGATTCCTCAGCGAATCAGCTCCCTGGTATGTTCGCCATCTGCATTGGCTACTGCTCCTGGCAATGATCCCTTTGTTTGGCTCCATGTTCCGCAAAGATGATTTCGATGTTATTGAACGGATGGAGCACACCATCGAGCAGCTAAGTGAAGAAGAACGAGAAGCATTCGAAGATGCTCAGCGACCGTCGTTCTTTGGTAGAAACAGGAATTCTGATCCTTTCGAGTTACTCCCTCAGCACAAACTCGTTGGCGCCTGGCTTCCACGTAATACCTCTGCGCACTGGCTACTGGCTGCAGCTACTACCTGCTTCTTCCTGCTGTTCTTTTACATTCTGACTGTTCGAACTACTGCCAAACCCTGGCACCTGTTGTTAGCCGCACTGACTACTGCGACGATCGGCATCATGCTGCTCATTAGTGTGCAATTCATTTCAGAAATATCGCACTACCTAAGTGGCATCTTTGCTGTAGTATTTTTTCCGTTCAAGGTTCTGGGCTATGCCTATCATGTCGCTCTCGATTCACGCTCAGGATTCGGCAAAAGTCTGTTTGGTTTTACTATCGGTGTGGGCATCTGCGAAGAATGGGTCAAACTACTGCCGGTGCTCTACTACCTTTGGAACTGTAAAAAGCTAAATTGGCACGCAGCATTTTTATGGGGGCTTGCCTCCGGGGCAGGCTTTGGCATCTCGGAAGCAGTGATGTATTCCAGCCAAATGTACAACGGCTTCATGCCGGGTGACGTCTATTTTGTCCGTTTTATTTCCTGCGTCGCTCTGCATGGCATCTGGTCAGGCTCTGTTGCCATTGTTCTCTACATGATGCGATCCACGCTGAAAGACGATGACACCCGTTGGTGGTCGAAGCTGGGCATTGTCTGTCTGGCAAGTGCCATCCCCGTGATATTGCACGGTCTCTACGACACGTTTCTGAAAATGGAGATGGAATTCGCTGCACTTGCTGTAGCTCTTTTCAGCTTTGGCTTCCTGGCCTATCTCGACTACATACTGCATCAACCACGCATGCTTTCGTATCTTCGAGGCACTGGCTGGGCAAAAGTCTAGTTGAAGACAGAAGAGTCCGATTGTAAGAACTTTGACGAGTTCATTTGACACAGCCAATAGCTGAACTAAATTTCGAGTGGATCGAGAGTTGTGTGACTTCTGAAGCTGACTGGGCGACGGCTTTGGCTGGCTACTTCTCTCGATCCTCTTTTTGTTGACTGATAACACAACAGGGTCGCGCATCGCAAGATACGCGACCCTGTTTTTGTTATCGTGTATCACCCACTGCCATCGGGAAAGACGACTACTATTTCCGCTCCTCACCAGGATGATATCCCGCCTTGCTGTTCGCCTCGATATCCGTTCGCTGATACCATGAGGTTTTGAACTGCCCCTTGGCATAAAGCTTTGCCTGATCAAACCAGTGGGGTGATTCAGGATCGCCCGACTGGCCGAACTGAAGGACGGTTCGCGCCTGGGGCTTTTCTGCCAGCTCCACCACGCCTACATAAGAATGCCCTGCCACGCCATAGCGCCGCTTCTGGCCGGCCTGTGGAAACGAATAGAAGTTGAAGACGATGCCCAGCGGGCCAGGGCAGCCTGCAACTGGTAAGCTCGGCAGATCATCGCGGAAGGAACCCTTGCCAGTGAGATCGATCTGCGATCCATGCACACGTTGCAGTCGGTTGATCTCGCCCCAACAGACCTTCCAGGTACCGTGGCTCTTTTCCAGTTCAGCGATCGTCGCTTCCAATGCCCTCATTCTGGGCGAGTTGAACAGATCGCGCTTTTGCATCATCTGCATCACTTTGTCGTAGGTCAGAGCAAAAAGCGTCATGGGCACCGATTCAACAGTGCTGTTACAATCCCAGTTGCGAATCATCTCAATGGCTTCCTTGAGCTTGGCAGCCCGTTCAGGTTCTTTCTTGGCCAAGGCTTCGTACTCTTTCACCACATCCGGAAGTTGTTTCTCAGCCACGATGACCTTGGTGTTGAAACCTGCCTTGGCCCAGGTTTCGAAGTCGAACTTGTCTGTGGATTGCAGAATCCGGCGCGAGATTTGAGCACGACCATTATCCCGATCCCGTTCACGAATCATGTAAGGAGGGAAGTCGCTTTCCTTAGGATTCTCGTTCACTTCACCAGGCTTCAATTCACCCGTGACTGGTGTTGTGGTTAAAGGCTGCTGATTACAGTTCTGCATGAACCCACATTTGGGGTTCAGCATCTGAGGCAACTCATCAAAACTATGGTAACCTTGCCATTCGGTTTCGGGATTGGAACCATCGACGGGCTTGCTCCAATCGAATTTGGTAGAACGCTTTGGAACCGCACCATTGTAGACGTAGTAAATGTCGCCTGCCGTATCAGCCACCATGGCATTGAACATGGGGATTTCGCAAGGTGTCATCGCAGCTTTGAATTCCGCAACGTTCTTGGCACGTCCCATGTTGTACCATTCTTCCAGGCCGCCAGTGCTCTCGAACTTGGCTAAACGAATAGCCAGTGGCACCTTGTCTTTCATGGCCACAATGGGGCCTTGATGGGTCCTGGTAAATTCAAACTGCTTCGCAACAACGCCTGCATCTGTCTTGATCTTGATGCTATCGCGCCATGTGGTCAGAGGCTTGTCTTCATCCCCAAAGCGATAAGTACCTTTCTCCTGATCCATCTTGATGGCAAAGGTATCCACAATATCAGGATTGTTGACGGTATGGCTCCACGCCAGATGGCCGTTGTACCCGATAGTGGGGAAGGGGGAACCGAAAAAGCCAGCACCCAGAAGGTTCCAGCCTTGCTCACTGACGAGGTGCCCTTCGTACCATTGCCCGGGGCCAAAGAATGGCTGATGTGGGTTGATAAAGAGCATCGCCTTGCCGCTGGCTGATTTCTCAGGGCGCACGGCCCACATGTTCGAACCAACGTGTTCCTGATGCAGTTCCAGTTCCTTGTCGCGCTGTTGGGCAGCGATCATTGCTTCAGGAGATAGTTCGATCTGCTGAGTTCGTCCGTCTTTCACTTCTTTGGTCGTGGCAAGAATATCGCCAGGATTCAATCCAGACTGTCGGTAGATAAACAATTGATAGAGAGCAAAGCGTCGGAATGCCAATGGATGCCAGGGTTCAAACTTTTCGATAACGCGAGTCTTGGCCTCAGGAT
>CAYPJB010000256.1:0-6822 GCA_964410845.1 uncultured Bacteroidales bacterium
TGTCTGCGGTACGTTGATTCTCTACTACCTGGTGCTTCGTTATGGAGCCATCTCCGGGGAAGACCTGCAGACACTCGCGACTATTGCCTTCGTCTGGCATGTGCCTGTGCTTATTGTTGAAATCATCTTCTCTGCACTTTTGTTCGACTTCCTGTATAGAATCAAGCCTGAGCTACTGGGATTGCAAAGGGGCTAGTCATGGTAAGGTACGCAGTGCGTGCCTCACCAGGTTATGTGCTCGTCACTTTCTGCAAGCCAGGGAACAGTTAGAATCTCATCGAGTTGAGGCACGCCCAGCGTGCCCTACGGGGGTGATAGTGAGCAAGCCATTTCGTCTTGGGCTGATACAGATGCATTGCAACCGAAGTGCTGCCGAAAACCTGGCTGCAGCTTCGGAGCACTTACGCAATGCGTCTAAGCAGGGTACTCAGGTGGCAGTCTTACCAGAGTTGTTCCTTGGGCCGTACTTCTGCCAGACGGAAGAACATCGCTTTTACGATTGGGCAGAGCCAGTTCCGGGGCCTACTTCGGAGGCGCTGTGCAAGCTGGCGAAAGAGTTGTCGATGGTCATCGTAGGCTCGGTATTCGAGCGGCGCATGTCGGGGGTCTATCACAACACGGCATTCGTGGCTGATGCAGATGGACAGTATCTAGGCAAGTATCGCAAGATGCATATCCCCGATGATCCACTCTATCTGGAGAAGTTCTACTTCACGCCGGGCGATCTCGGGTTCAAGGCCTTTGCCACCAGGCACGCCAGGGTCGGCACGCTGGTGTGCTGGGATCAGTGGTATCCCGAAGCAGCACGGCTGACGGCGCTCCAGGGTGCCGAGGTGCTTGTCTATCCCACGGCAATCGGTTGGCACCCGGCTGAAAAGGCTGAGTATGGCGAAGCCCAGCAGGGTGCCTGGGAAGGCATTCAGCGTGGACATGCTATCGCTAATGGTTGCTATGTGGCTGGCGTGAATCGCGTCGGTCACGAAGGATCACCTGGTGGTGGCATTGAATTCTGGGGAGGTTCCTTTGTGTACGACCCATTTGGGAGACTCTTGCACCGAGCTAGCAACGATAAGGAAGAAGTGATCGTGGTGGAATGCGATCCGAAGAAAGGGGAGATCACCCGCCAGCATTGGCCATTCCTGCGGGATCGTCGCATTGATGCATACAGTGGAATCACTCAGCGGGCAATTGAAGGAGGGCAGTCATGAGTGTACGCTGGCCTGCTGAGTGGGAGCCTCACGTTAGCATCTGGATCGCCTGGCCCCACAACATCGAAGATTGGCCTGATCGTTTCGGCCCGATCCCGTGGGTCTATGGCGATTTCGTGAGCAAACTCAGTCGAGTGGAGCACATCAACATCATTGCTCAGAAGATGATCCGGCCTGCTGCGTTCGAAGTAATTGAACGGTTCGGCATACCACCGGACCGTCTGACATGGCATGACTTTCCCACGGATCGAGTCTGGACACGCGACTTCTGCCCGATCTGGGTACAGGGAGCCAGGCAGCCTCAGGCGATGAAGTTCCAGTTCAACGCCTGGGCCAAGTACGATAACTGGGAATACGACGATGCGACTGGTCAGAAGGTGGCCGGCGAAGAACTGGTGATGCCGAAGCGAGAAGGCCGACGAGTGGTGCTGGAAGGTGGTGGCATCGATGGCAATGGCCAGGGTACGCTGCTGACCACTCGTGAATGGCTGCTCAGCGATACCCAGATCCGCAACCCCGGCTACACGCAAGCCGACTACGAATCCGTCTTCGCGGAGTACCTGGGTATTCGCAAAACCATCTGGCTCAACAAAGGCATCGTCGGCGATGATACGCATGGCCACGTTGATGACCTGGCACGGTTCATTAGCCCGAACACGGTGGTTTGTGTCTACGAATCAGACGTCGGTGATGAAAACCACGCAAGTACCCGCGAAAATGTGGAAATCCTGCGTGGGTCAACCACAGCCGATGGCAAGCGGATTGATGTGATCACACTACCGATGCCCACGCCTATCGTGTTCGATGGCCAACGATTGCCTGCCAGTTATGCGAATTTCTTGATTACCAACAAGGCGGTTTTCGTGCCCACGTTCAACGATCCTGCGGATCGCATTGCATTAGGAATCCTGGCCGATTGCTTTCCAGGTCGAGAGGTAGTGGGTATCCATTGCGGTGATCTGGTGTGGGGCCTGGGGACGTTGCATTGCATGACGATGCAACAACCGAGTCCGGTGTAGGGCACGCTGGGCGCGCCTCCCATTGACATGGGTACGTCACTTAATTTTTGCCAGAGAAGTGGTGGAAAATCATTTAGGTGAGGCACGCCCAGCGTGCCCTGCAAAACTGTGCTCGTACGTAGTCATCAAAATACTACATCCAATCAAGACTAATGTCATTGCCTGTACTCCCACGTTCTTCGCAACCGGTTGAGTGAACCATGGGACTAATGCCAGAGCCAGAAGTATGTATTCCCATCGGGCACCTAGTATCTTGCCGTTGTTCATGCGCATCGTCATCGCGGTCATAGTGATGGCTGATTGCACCAAAATGATGGTGTCATAGATGCCAAAATAGAGATTCACTACAGGTACAAGGAATAGGGTTGCGGCCCAGAGCCGATCAGAAGGCAGGCCCCGGTTACGCCACCAGAATATGCCAACAACGGGAGTCATCACAGCGATGGAGATGATTCCCAATGGAGCACTCTTGCCTAAGAGCATCTGCCAGAAGTGATTGATATCGACATACTTCCAGTGCCTGATAGCGAACTCTCCTGCTCCGCTGCTTTGCTGACGGAAGTTGAGTAAGACGCTGGCGTAGCTGAAGGTGCAGTCCCAACCGACCATCAGCAGACTGAGAGACAGATAGATTATGCCAGTCACAGTCATCCCAGCTAGCATCAGCCACTGCCGACCGATGAAAAGCATCGGCACCATCAGGAGCAGCAACGTAGGCTTGTAGAAACAGAGGCCGAGTGCCAAACCTGCATAAAGAGGTTTGTCTTGCTTCAGGTAGTAGTAACAGAGGGCGAAGCTGAAGAAGCCTACCGCAGAGAGTTGTCCACCGAGCAGGCATTCAAAGAGAAATGGTTCGAATGACAGAGCTAACAACAACACCAGCCAGCGATGCTTCAGGTTGAGTTCAGGGCAACTGGAAAGCACTAACAGCACACCACAACAGTAGAGTGCCAGTGTGATCGACATCCAAATCAACACTGCAACATCGTAGGGGAATTTCGTCAGCAGTCGCAAGGTGCCAGCTACAAATGGCGGATGTACATAGGGAATAGCATCCTCTGAAGGCAGTTTCGGCATCATGCTGTGATACATCTCGTTGTGTATCGTTCGGTCGTACAGGTAATCCGGAGGATACTCATCCAGAATCCGGGCAGCGACATAGAAGCCAGCGAAGTCGGCACCCCACGGAATGCCCACCTTTGAATTACCCTGATCAGAGGTCGTAAAACAAAGAATACCGAGCACAAATCCGACGAGGATGATACAGATGGCCACTAGCCGCAAGTATTCAGGCTGAAGTCTACTGTGTAACCATTTTTCTAATGAGACCATCATTTTGGGCATTCAGTGAAACTTCCACGTGAACAGCATAGTAAAAGTTCTACAACGTCATCGTTGCTCGTAAACGGACTGCGCTGAGCAACGAATGACATTCGGTTTACCACAAGAAGGAGTATACCTTGTTTTTGCGTCTCTGTATTCTCACTCTACTGGGCCTGGGACTGATGCCCGCCATCACTGTAGCAGAAGATAATTTGCCTCCCCTCATTCCACGTGATGTGCTTTTCGGCAATCCGGAACGGGCTGGCACCCAGATCTCCCCGGATGGCAAGTATCTCAGTTATCTTGCTGCTGATGATAAGGGCGTGCTCCAGGTATGGGTACGTTCCCGTGACAAGGATGAAGCCCGCAAGATCACCAATGATCCCAAGCGCGGCATTCGCCAATACTACTGGGCATTCGACAACAAGCATGTTCTTTACCTGCAGGACACAGGAGGGGACGAAAACTTTCATTTGTATGCTGTCGATGTAGCAACGGGTAACACCAGAGAACTGACGCCGCACAAGGGCGTTCGCGTTCAAGGTGTCAATCTGGAAGACAAGTATCCCAACATCGTTGCGTTTCAGATGAACCAGCGCAACAAGCAGGTGTTCGATCTGTACAAACTTGATCTTACCACTGGCAAGGAAGAGCTTGTCGAAACCAACCCGGGCAACTACCTGGGCTACATTCTTGATAACGACATGCAACCCCGTGCAGCGGTTGCGATGAACCCGATGGATGGCTCGCAGACCCTGATGGTACGTGACAAGGCTGGTGCTGAGTGGCGTAAGTTCCGCACCTGGCCTTCTGAAGAACAGGGAAGTGCAGTCGGCTTCACTGCTGATAATCAGGGCATCTGGATGATTGGCAACCACAATGCCAATGCCATGAGATTGCTCAAGGTCGATATAGCCAGCGGTAAGGAGGAGGTGATAGCTGAAGATTCCGAGTTTGATCTCAGTGGTGCTTTCATTGATAACAAACGCAAGCTGCCACTGGCTGTCTCCTTCGAGAAGGCTCGCTCGGAATGGAAAGTGCTAGACAACAGCATCGCAGACGACTTCAAAGTGCTCAGCGAAGTCCGTCGAGGTGATTTCGAAATCACCAGCAAGACGCAGGACGAACAGACATGGATCGTCGTGTACGATGCTGATGATGGCCCCGCCACGGCTTACCTGTATGATCGTGCCAGTAAGAAAGCGACTTATCTCTACAGCAACAACAGCAAGCTGGAGAAGGTCAAACTCGCTCGTATGGAACCTATCGAGTATAAGGCCCAAGATGGTTTGCTGATTCGTGGTTACCTGACTCTTCCCGTCGGACTGGAACCGAAGAACCTTCCCACGGTACTGCTCGTCCATGGCGGTCCATGGGCACGTGATGGATGGGGCTACAATGGCCTGGTACAGTTCCTCGCCAATCGTGGTTACGCCGTGCTACAGGTCAATTTCCGTGGCTCAACGGGCTATGGCAAGCAGTTCCTCAATGCAGGCAATCGCGAATGGGCTGCCAAGATGCATCAGGATTTGCTTGATGGCGTCGATTGTGTGGTTGGTAAAGGATACTCCAATCCCAAAAAGGTCGCCATCATGGGGGGTTCTTATGGTGGATATGCAACACTGGTCGGTTTGACTTTCACGCCTGACAAATTCGCTTGTGGTGTCGATATCGTCGGTCCAAGCAATATCGTGACTCTTCTCAAATCGATCCCTCCCTACTGGGCTCCGATGAAGGTGATGTTTACCAAACGCGTTGGTGATCTGGAAAAAGAGGAATCGTTCCTCAAGGAGCGCTCGCCATTGTTTAAGGTCGACAAGATCAAATCACCCTTGCTCATCGGGCAGGGCAAGAATGATCCACGCGTGAAACAGGCCGAAAGCGACCAGATCTACGATGCCATGAAGAAGGCCAGCCTGCCTGTGCAGTATGTCTGCTATGAAGACGAAGGGCATGGCTTCCAGCGACCTGAAAACCGGTTGCACTTTTTCGCCATCACTGAGAAGTTTCTTTATGAACATCTCGGCGGACGTGCTGAAGAAATGGGTGTGATGAAAGGGCATTCTGCAACGGTCAAGTAGCCGTCTCCAACCATGACAGAGCCTCTCAAGTACACTTGAGAGGCTCGTTTCTTTTGGTAATCACAAATCTCAAGCCATCGACTTGTTGAAGACAGCACTTACCGTATCTAAACGATATGAGCAATACTTCGAGTCAACGTGCACCAATTCCGGGTTGGATCATCTGGCTGATAGTGCTGGGTGTGCCGTTTACCATTATCACAGTAGGCCTGCTGATGGGGGCGACGCTGGTGGAATTGATCATGTTTTCGCTGCTCTGCTTGTTCGGCATTGCGCTCGTTTATTTCATGCGCTAAGACCAGCAAATGGTGATTGCATGTTGTACGGCATCTGATACAGTCATGCCATCCTGCCAACATTCCTGCCTTGGTGATTCTGTTATGCATCGTCGAACTTTTCTTGCCAGCTGCGCTGCTGCATTCCCTGTCGCTTTTGTCGCAGGGGCAAACCAGAAATCTGATATCACTATTGGCTTGCAGAGCTACACTTTCAGGAATTTCAACCTGGAAAGAACGTTGCAGTTCATGCAGAAGTTGGGATTGAAGAATGCTGAGTTTTACAGCAAACACATTCCAACCGAGAGTACACCAGATCAGTTGGCTGCATTACTGAAGCTGTGCAGGGAATATGGCGTGGCCCCTGCATCGTTTGGTGTGGTGCGTTTCACCAGAAAACATGACGATAACAAGCGACTGTTCGATTTCGGAAAGGCAATTGGAGTGAAGTCGCTGAGTGCTGACCCTGATCCCGATAGTTTCGACAGCCTCGATAAGCTTTGTGATGAATACAAGATTGCTGTTGGTATTCATCCACATGGTCCCTCTGGCGGAAAGATGCACCGCTGGTACTCAGCAGACATTATCTTGAAGGCAGTCAGCAACCACCACCCACTGATCGGTTCCTGCCTGGATACCGGGCACCTCATTCGCTCAGCACAGATGGGTCCCGTGGAAGAGATCAAGAAGATGGGGGCTCGAAACTTCGGCATCCATCTGAAAGATCATGACAACCAAACGAAGACCGACGTTGTTTGCGGCAAGGCTGTGCTGGATGTCAAAGGTGTGTTCCAGGCTCTGCGGGATGTGAACTTCAAGTACATGATCAGCCTGGAATACGAAGCCAAGCCAGAGAACCCTTACGATGACGTGGCTGCATGCGTCGAAATCATGAACCAGGCTAACAAGGCTTAAC
>CAYPJB010000257.1:0-6797 GCA_964410845.1 uncultured Bacteroidales bacterium
ACCACGCCGCAACAGCCTGGCACGCAACATCTCCTTCGCCCGAGCTAACCGTCCAGCTACGGTACCGACAGGCCAGCCGAGCGATGCAGCCGCTGTTGAATGGGATTCGCCCAATAGAAAACATCGCACCAGAGGCTCACGGTACCGTGCAGGCAACTGACTAATCTCCTGATCCAGATGCCTCTCGACTTCTGCATCAAGTGGTTGTGTCTGCCTGGTGATATCCTGCAAGGCCTTCAGTTTCAGCCGATTCCGCTCTCTGGCTGCGGTGCGTTTCAAACGCATTCCAATCCGCCAGGCGATGCCATGCAACCAACTCGCCAGTGAAGAACTCTGTCGTAACCATTGGCTTTGCTGATAGAACACCAGAAACGTAGCCTGGAATACATCTTCCGCATCAGCCACGGTCAGTTGCAACCTTCTGCAGACGCTCCAGACCAATGGCCCATGCCGACGCATCAGTTCCGCAAACGCCGCATTGTCGCGGCACTGCTGGACGCTGGCAAGCAGGGAATGGTCGCCAAGACGCTCTTCCATGCCATTCAACTTTGTGATCTCATTGTTGGGCATCACCAGTAGTTCCCAACACGCCCAATTCACATACAGAATCTTTGTAATCCAAACACATCGAACTGACGACGCTCGCACGCCGCCTACTCATGTACGCTGAAACACTCAAGTGAAAATGCTGGAACGATCTGCAATACCAGCGTTGAGTCTACTTGATCGAATTAGTCTGAGAGACTGGTTGCCCCAGAGCGGAAAACAGCCGAAACTGAGCACGATTATAATCAAGAATTGCTATCAGGTAGTTCATTCTGGCCTGGTTCAATGCTTGCAATGCCTGCAGTGGACGGAGAGCATCGACCAGATTCTTGGTATCGACGACGTTGGTCATGCTCTCCATATTGATGCGATAGAGTTCCAGGGCTTCTTTCACAGCTTGTTCTGCAAGATTGAGCGATTCCTGACGGGCAGCAGCGATCTGGGCAGCTTCGACGATTTCAGCCACCGCCCGAGCCTGGGATTCAACCAGTTGATACTCGGCCTGATCACGAATCGCCCGGCGCTCAGCAGCATCGGCCCGGTTGCCGAACCCGAGGTTGCGAATTTCCCAGTAGAGCTGAACACTCAGGGCATTACGGCTGCTGAAGTCGCTCATGCCGTCGTTGATGCCGCCCCCAAAAGCGCCGGTCTGGTTCGAGATGGCAATCTTGGGCAGCAGCGGGCCCTGCTCGGCCTGGCGTACCTTCGACCAGGCTGCTTCTATCCGTTCACGGTAGGCGGCCAAGTCAGGCCGTGTAGCTAAAGCTTGGGCCAGTAGTTCATCCAGTGTCGATGCTGCTGGCACCAGAGTGATGGGCAGAACAATCTTATCGGCAGGCACAAGCTGAAGCTGCGGTTCGAGCAGCAGCATCTTCCCGAGGCGTGTGCTGGCGAGGGCAGCTTTGCCTTGCAGTTCGATGCGTTCGATGCGTCGGAAGAGGACTTCGGTCTGAGCCCGATTCACATCGCCGGCGGTGCGGTCAAGCATGAACTGCTTGGCATTGCGGGCAGCTGTCAGCAAGGTTTCCGCATTCTTAAGCGTTTCAACGTTGATCTCGAGCTGGGCATGCACCTGCAGCAGATCGATGTAGGCAGTCACTGCTTCGGTTTCGCTAGCAATCTGGGTGGCTTGCTCGGCGTAAACTTCTGCCGAGTTAAGCTGACGTTCAATCAGAGGACGGTAGATGGCATCAGCCACATCGACTGTAAGCACCGGGGCGACAGCGGTAAAGAGATTGGACCGCGATTTGCCGAAGACTTCACCACGCTGATTCTGGGTTTGCCCATCGTATCGGGTGAAGGCAGACCCCACGGCCAGATGAGGCAGCCAGAGCACTTCCGCTCGATCGAGCCGAGCCTGGGCTTCTTCCACCCGGGCACGGGCATACCCGATCACAGGACTCTTCTCGTTTACTAACCGTATCACAGTAGGTAGATCGATGGGCAACGTGGTGAGTTGGGCGTAGGCCGGGCGCTTATCAGCAACTAACTCAGCAGAAACCTGTTGTACCTCTGTGGCAGGGGCTGTCGCTGGGGTCATGCCACTCGTGGTTGTAACCGGCAAGGAACCCGTCTGACTTCCCACGGCAGCAATCGTGGAACGCGAGGTCCAAGCGGGTTGCCTGGTAAGTGTTGTCGCATGTGTGGCACACCCGGTGAGTTCGAGTGTGCCAATCAGGCAGATGCCAGTGAGATACGTTGTCGTTCGTTTCATTGGGCATCCTGCCTTGGAGAACTTACCAATCGCTAAGGCCGCTTTTCACCGCGGTACCATCGCCAAGCTCGAGTTGCTTGGCAAGCACCACTTCTTCCTTGCCAGTGAGGTTGCTGAAGACCTCATTTTTCGTGCCATCCGCTTCGGTGCGTTTGGTCATGATGGAAACGAGGGTGATGTTGCCATCGTTCAGTTGCACCCGTACAGGTGCTTGCCTGGTCTTCCCCTGTTCCACCAGCATGATGTAACTGGTGCCTGACCGGGAATAGACGGCACTACTGGGCAGGACCAGCGAATCACCAAAAGACCGAATGGCCAGCTTGACCGTAGCGGTCATCCCTGGCATCAGTCGCGGATACAGTCCTGTACTCGGCGCGAACGCCCGCACTGGCAAAGTATCGTCAACACCCTTAGTACTGAGGTTGGTCTTGCTGGCATGTGCCGCTTTCAGCCGCCTATACTCTTCTTCAGACCCATTGAAAAGGTCAATTTCGACGCGCATGGTGCGGTCGGCATTCTGGGTGGATGGAGAGAAGCGGGTAATACGGGCAGGTATCGTCAAGCCTGGCAAATCCTGGATGATTACCGTTGCAGGCATGCCTTTGGTGATCGAAGGGGCCACGTTATCAGGAAACTTGCCCACCACGGTAACGACGTCAATCCGGGCAATGGAAATCAGGGCTTCGCTGGTTCCCGTGGTGGCGTTCTGAATGAAAGAGCCTGGATCCACGTCTCGTTTGACAACTACACCATCGAATGGAGCACGCACCTTGGAATAGTCAGCGATGGCCTTGGCACGATCCAGATCTTTGCGAGCGACGACGATTTGGGCAGCTTTGAGATCAATATCGGCGCTGGCTGCCTCGACTTTGGATTCAGACTCGGCAAAGTCAGCCCGGGCGCGTTCGACATTGGCATTCATCGAGCTGACTATGGATTCACTGGAAAGATAGTCGCGCTCCTCTTCTTCCACCAGGCTGCCAACGATAGAGCCCTTGGCAGCCAGTTGCTGGAATCGGGCGAACTTTCGCTTCTTGAGATCACGTGTGGCGACAGCGCCTTCGACTTCAGCCAGACGCTGCTTGATAGTAGCAGCAGAAACGTCGCGTGCTGCCTTCGCATCTTTCAGTTTGGCCTGCGACACCTTCAGTTCCTGTTCACGCTGCAGGATCATGGCTTCGCAGCGGGCAACATCCTGCTCAGTATCGGGAACATCAATCTCCATCAGCACTTCATCCTTGCGAACCGCATCGCCGATGTCGAAACGGACGCTGCGAACAATACCGGATGCCCGTGCCCGCAAATCGGCCCGATAATACGGTTCAACTGTTGCAAGCTGTTCAATGGTGAGGGCCAGCGCGCTTTCCTTCTTCGGATGCACCACTTTCACCACCGGGATATTGGACTGGGAACGCTGGGCTCCTTGTGCCTTGGGTGCGACATTGAAGCGGAGGGGAATGTATCCCATCATCACGGCAATACCAGCGCCGAGTCCACCGAGCAGGACAGTAAATGCTATCAGCCGTCGAGCGAAGCGGGGCTTGGGACGAACGACGGTGGTTGCAGGAGTGGCAGCTTCAGTAGTCATGAAACCTCCGTGGCAGGCAAAGATTCACTGGTGACAGGTCGCTTGTCACGAATGAGCAGCGTAAAGAGAATGGGCACCACCACCAGCATGAGAGTCGTGCTGGTCAGCAGTCCGCCAACCACCGCACGGGCCAGCGGGGTGAGTGCTTCCGAGCCACGCCCCAGCCCCAGTGCCATGGGCAGCAGATCGAGAAAGGTAGCGAGGAAGGTCATCAGAATCGGGCGGAAGCGGGTGACTGCTGCCTCGTGAATCGCTTCGCGGACACTCTTTCCCTGAGCACGCAACTGGTTGGCGAAGTCAATCAGCAGCACACCCTGTGAAACAACGATGCCCACGAGGAAGATCACGCCCATTTCCGATTGCACGTTCAGCGTGGTCTTCGTCAGGAAAAGCATGACCAGCACCCCAATGAACCCGAGGGGCACGGTTCCCATGATGATGAGGGGCATCACAAACGACCGCATGAGAGGCACCATCAGCAGATAAACCAGCACCGAAGCCAGCCCCAGGCCGATGCCCAGACTGCGGAACGATTCCATCATGCGGGCAAACTCGCCCTTCAGTTCAATGTTCATTCCCTGGGGCACAACAATGGTTTTCAGTTCACGTGTGATGTCGCCAGCCAGCGAACCGATATCGCGGTTCTCGGTGTTTACCAGCACATCGACCACGCGTTTCAAACCAACATGATTGAACTCTACTGCCTGGGTGGTCTCACGGATGTTGACTAGAGCACTGAGCCGCACGGGATTTTTATGGTTGGTGCCCGTGGCAAAGACGTTCTTCAGGTGTTCAAGCTTGAAGTTCGGGTCATCGGGATATTGCACAGCAATGAAGTACTGGTTCCCACTCTTGGGGTCGATCCAGAAATTGCGAGTAAGAGCAATGCTGGAATTCATCGCGGTCACCACCTGCATGACCACATCACGGGCAGTGAGGCCGATGGTAGCTGCTTCCTGGCGGTTGACTTCCATTACCAGGTAAGGGGCGTCATTCCGCTGCAGGGTGCGCACATCCGCTGCGCCTGCGATATTTCGCACGACATTCTTGACTTTCTTACCCAGATCAATTTTCTGCTCCGGAGTGCCACCGGTGACCTGGATGTCGATAGGAGACGAGGCCCCGAAGTTGAGTGCTGCGGACACCATGCCACCAGTATCGAAGCTGAACTCGAGATCAGCAAATTCAGATTCCTTATGGAACGCCTCACGAAGTTGGATCGCATATTCCTGGGCCGAATGGGTTCGTTCCGGAGTGAGCTGCAGGCGGATGACCGTATCCTGCTGGCCGGCATTCTGCGAATAGGCAGCCGACCAGTCATTGTTCAGGCCAATTTCCGAGACAACCATCTCTAATTCATGATGGGGAATCGTCTCAGCGATGATGCGTTCCACCTCGATGATACGACGCTCCGTGGCATCGAGACGCAGATTGGATGGGGCACGTACCTGGATGGAAATCTGTCCGGCATCGACAGCAGGGAAGAACTCCTGACCAATGTGGCTGAACAGCGTCAGCGAACCGGCAAAGATACCAACGATGACCAGCAGCACCAGTTGTCGATGGGCCAGTGCCCAGAGGAGCACACCTTCGTAGAGCCTGGTGACGGAGGTCAGGAATCCATCGATCACCCGGTAACAGCGACCGAAGAAACCCACGTGCTGGTCATCATGATGATGACTATGGGGTTTGAGCATGACTGAGCACAACGATGGCACAAACGTCCAACTGAGTGCAAACGAAACGATCATCGCGAAGGCCACGGCCAACGTCAGTGGTTTGAAGAGGAACCCGCCCACTCCGGGAGTGAGGGCGACCGGGCACAGCACAATGATCAACGCCAGCGTAGCCACAACGACGGGGAGTGTCAGTTCACTCGTAGCATCGAGAGCAGCCTGGTAGGCCGATTTTCCCATACCCATGTGACGATGGATATTTTCGAGCACCACGATGACGTTGTCGACCAGTGGGCCGATAGCGAGGAACAGCCCACCCAGCGTCATCACATTGATTGTGTTGCCGGAACTCTTCAGGCCGATGATCGCCCCCATGATGGCTAGCGGCAGCGAGATGGTTGCAATGACCGTCATGCGCCAGTTGCCGAGGAAGACGAGAATCATGATCGAGACCAGGATGGCACCGATGAAGCCTTCATGCACCAGGCTGTCGATGGATTTGCGGACGTAATCGGTCTGGTCAATGACAAAGTCGAGCTTGCTGCCTTCGGGAAGTTCCGCTTCCATTTCAGGGATAGCCTTCTTCACGCCGTCTGCCACGTCGAGGCTGCTGGCTCCCTGCTGACGGTAGATCGGGACAAAGACCTGCTGTTTACCATTGACGCGAACGCGCGATTTCTGAATCACTGCATCGTCCACGGTGGTAGCGACGTCTTTCAGCAGAATCTGTCGATCCTGCTCGAAGATAATGGGCAGATCGTTAATATCTTCTACCGTGCGGGCCATCGCATTGGTATCGAGGGCGATCTGATTGTCTCCGATGTAAGCTGTGCCGGGGGATACCAGCAGATTCCCCTGATCCAGGGCACGTACCACGTCGACAGGGGAGAGATTGCGTGCTTCGAGTTTCTGGTGATTGAGGTAGACCATGATCTGCCGATCTTTACCACCTACCACCACCGGAGCCACGCAACCACTGACCGAACCAAGACGATTACGAATTTCAACGCGAGCCAGATCTTTTACCTGCTGCTCCGCCATGCTGGGATTACTGACGGTAAGGACACCCAGGGGAAACGTGCCGGTTGGATCGAAAGGCAGCGAGACAGGAGGCAACGTATTCGTCGGCAAGTAGGGCATGGCGGCCCCTGCAAGGGAATTCGTCTGTGTGAGTGCAGTGCTGGGATCAATGCTGTCCTGGAAGAAGAGCTTCACTACGCTGACGCCAGCAACCGTGCGGGACTCGACATTGGCAACGCCTGGTGCCTGGTTG
>CAYPJB010000258.1:0-6780 GCA_964410845.1 uncultured Bacteroidales bacterium
AGACTTCATTAAGGCTCACGCCACCGGCTGTCACTTCTGCCTTCGGAAAACCCAGCGTTCCATGAATAGGCAGTTCAGTTCGCTTGATCCATTGGATCAATAGTTGTCGTTCGTTCTTGGAAAACTCCGAGAGCTTGCGATCCGGGGCTATCTTCGTCTGTGACATGATGGCATCAATCAGTCGATGAGGCAGACGCTGGGCCAGGATGGTCGTGACCTGACGCTTGCCACCTTCATTGGCTTGTTGCAGTATCCAGTCGTTCAATTCGACTTCACTCGTGTGAGGCAACCAATCGCAACGTAGCCTCAGCTTCTCAGGCTCAGGATGACCAGTGAATGCCCGGCTCACGTTCAGCACCGCAGGTCCGGAACCACCGAGGTGCGTAAACAGAAACGATGATTCCGACTGATGCAGTACCTGAGCCTTCGTGGAAGCGATGCTCGTATCCACCACGGCAATCCGTGTGTCAGGCAACGTGATGCCTTGCAAGCCATTGGCCCAAGGCACCTGCCAGGTGAGTGGCACTAGCGATGGACGAGGCGTTTCGATGGTGTGCCCCAACTCTGCCATCCAACGGTAGCCATCACCAGTGGTTCCGCACCCGGGATAGGACTGCCCACCTGTGGTGACCATCAATCGCGTGGTAGTCAGTTGGCGGGTTGTGGTGTGAACAGTCCAGGTATCTGTGGAAGCGTCTCGTTCCAGCTTCTGAACCGCATCGCCCAGTTCAAGTCTTGCCCCACTCCGTTGCAGTCGCCCGACGAAGGCTTCCTGAATATCCACCGCACTATCGCTGGCAGGGAAGATCTTACCCGTCTCTTCGGTCTTGAGCGGGATACCTTCCGATTCGACATAGTTGGTCAGATCAATCGGAGCAAAGGCAGCTAACGCCGACTGCAGGAAGTTAGCCTGATGTTTCACGAACGCACTCAGGATACCCTTCTTATCAGTAGCATGGGTGAGGTTGCAGCGGGTGCCTCCCGACATCAGAATCTTGACGCCCGGCTTACGGGCCTTCTCCAGCAGCAGAGTCCGCAGCCCACCTTCTGCCGCCCGGGTGGCAGCTATCAGGCCGGCAGCTCCCGCACCAATCACAATAAGATCCCAGTCAGCCATGTAGTTTCCACAGATGCCAGTCAACTTACTCATCGTAGCATAAGCAAAGCCACTTGGCTGATGATGTGTTGACACTCAATGGAATGCATGGTGGAGAAGCTTCCCACAGTCTGGTGCCGCCGCCACGCCATCGGGCTGGTGCTGTTTGGTTTAATGGCTGCATCACTGCTTCTGTATTTCAGTCCTGTACAGAGCAATGGTTGGATCAGACAGAAAGAGGTGTTGCTGAATCGCGACAACATGCAGTTGAGTAATGTCACATTCAACGCAGACACCTCAACATTTAGTACACAGCAGAAGCTTGGCTACATTACCTGGAAGGGCGATACGCTGCAGGGTGCCTCTGTCATTCAAATCTCCGTATCACCCGATGCAGCCAGCACCGAATCGGCATTCATCCTGCAATACACCACTGAAGACACCCCTTGCTTCGAAGATGACCTCATTCATACTCGCAGCATCAGGCCAGAGATTGATTTGGGGTATCTGAGGTTCGTGCCTTGCCATCCAGTGAAGGAGGTTCGCCTGCAACTTGCCCCGCAGTTATCTGCTCAACTACTTGACATGCAAGCCCACGGCAACGATCTATCTAAACATACACGGCGAATATGGCGTACTACCATCCTCTTCTGCCTGTACTCCTTCACCATCACCACAGCAATTGTTTGGCTATCCAGCTTTGTCCCCGTCATCCAACCCTGGCTCCTTTCGCCCATGATCCTCAGTATCTTGTGGCTCCTCAGTCAGGGGTTGGTGATGGTCTTTTGTCTGCCCCCATTCCAGGGGCCTGACGAGAACCGGCACTGGAAGACCGCTGTCGAACTCTATCGAAGTGACGGACAGACAGGAACGATACTGCAACTCCTTCCCGCCTACCTCAACGCCGAAGCGCCGAGGCTTCGATCCGAAGTCCGGTTCCAGTTTGAACGTTTCCAAGCCACCGAGCCAGTACCGACTCAGGAAGCGATCAAGGTGACCTACACCCGTCACTGGGGTTACCCGACGGTGGGATTGGTGTCGCTGCTATTCCCGCGTGTTGTCACGTTGAACGAAGCCCTCTACTTTTATTATGCCTGCAGGCTACTGAATTTGTTGTGTCTGCTGCTGCTCGTCGGCTGGGCTTGGAAACTCGGCCTATGCTCCTGCACCTTGATGGTGTTCCTCTCCTTCCCACTCGTGATGCAGCAGTGTGTCATCATCTCTACCGATACCGCCCATAACCTCGGTACTTTCCTGGCACTGCTTCTCTGGGTGAAACACTATCGTGATCAGCGAACCTGGTCCCTCATCGCCCTTATCATCGTGTCTCTTCTCGTCGTGGCAGCCAAGCCTCCCATCTATCTGGGAGTGCTGCTTCTGCCTGCCTGGTTTCTCCCGTGGTCAAAGCTACTGAAACCTCTGCCCATTCTCCTCATGCTTGCCGGCATCACTCTTACACTGGCTGCAGGTATGTGGTACCTCTGGCGGATCGTCGATGACAGCCGCATGCACGTTGGAGATGAAGCTCGAACCCAACTAAAATACATCCTGACCATGGAAGGCATCCAACAGTTCATCGAGGCAGCGATGGAATACCCTTCTCGATTCCTCAATCCCGACTATTGGTTCGAACCACTGGGCTGGCTCGATACCTTGCTCTCCCCCCAACATCTCTTGCTGATCTGGATCAGCCTGGGCATTGCGGCGAGTGTCGATGTGTTTCATTTCATCCGACGCACCAGATCACTAGGCTACTGGTCGCTGATGGATCTGCTCGAACCAATGGTAGGTTCCATTGCCAGTGCCTTCTTCATCTGGTGGAGCCTGGCACTGGTGATGTACCTGACGATCACGCCATACCAGGCCGCAGGCATCGTCGGCATGCAGGTCCGCTACATGGTGCCTGCGGTGCTGTGCTTCCTGCTCTGGCCTCTCGGGCGCTGGCAGGTGCCGACGAATCTTCCCAAAACCAACTACTACGGCATCGCCTGCCTGGTGCTCCTGCTGCTAGGCTTGTTCCGTGCGTCGTTGCTTATGTTTGATCTCTACTCTCGATATTGGCAATAACCATGAAACTGATCTTTGCACTCGTCGTTGCTGTCGTAGTCACCACTGGTCTGCAGGATGTCACTCAACAATCGCTCGACAGTTCTGCCAGCCTGCGAGGCCTCTCGGTCGTCAGTGATGACGTAGCTTGGCTCAGCGGAGCCCAAGGCACCGTTGGGCGTACCACCGATGGTGGCAAGACATGGCAGGTGATCAAGGTGCCCGGTGCTGAGAAGCTCGACTTCCGGGATGTGGAAGCCTTCGATGATAAGCGTGCCTACATCCTCAGCATCGGCCCCGGTGAACTCTCACGCATCTACTACACAGCTGATGGCGGAGCGACGTGGAATGCGCAGTGGAAGAACGACGACAAGAACGCCTTCTACGATGCCATCGCTTTCTGGGACGCACAGCATGGCATCGCCCTTAGCGATCCGGTGAATGGCAAGTACCGCCTGCTCAGCACCAACGATGGCGAAACATGGAAGATACTCCAACCCGAAACGATGCCCGAGATACTGAAAGGGGAGGGCGCCTTCGCTGCCAGTGGCACCTGCCTGATCACGGTGGGCAAGAACGATGTCTACTTCGTCACTGGCGGAGCCAAGGTCGCTCGGGTATTTCATTCGAGCGATCGAGGCAAGAACTGGACCGCCACCGAAACACCAATCTTGGCAGGCAAAGAGTCAGCAGGCATCTTCTCCATTGCTTTCCGTGATGACAAGCAAGGCATCATCGTCGGTGGCGATTACCAGCAACCTAAACAGACCCAGGCCACGGTTGCGATCACGAATGATGCAGGCGCGACGTGGAAGCTCATCGAACAGCCGTTGCCCTTTCTGTCGGCGGTCACCTGGTCAAACGGACGCTGGCTCGAAGCAGGAACCGCAGGCATCTACACCTCAACCAACGGAACCATCTGGAAACAGTTGGGCGAACAGAACTGCAATGCCGTCCGATTAAGCAAGCAGGGCACCGGCTGGGCTGTTGGGCCTCAAGGCAAGGTCTTCCGCATCAGCGAGAAATAATCCAGGATTCTCGTGAACAAAATCGCCCCTCGCGCATCTTAGTGGTGGATACCGATTCTCTAACACCACCGACCATCATGAATACCTTGCGACAAAAGCAACGACAACTCCAGCAACGATGGCTACGCCTCGTTCGCCAATGCACGTAACCGTCTTCGCAGGATGAGCAAAGCCAATGGCCCAGCCTCTCGAAGAAGACGCTGGGTTTTTTCGTGTCTCGGGGATTGGTTAACGGTAGACCACCTGGCTTTGAACCAGACAGTGAAGGTTCGAGTCCTTCTCCCCGATTAAACAAACGAGTCTGCTCCTGGGAGAGCACGTGGTCTCCAAAGCCACTCGATGGGGTTCGAATCCTCAGACTCGTGCTTGGTAGGGCACGCTGTGCGTGCCTCAACTGGATGAGATTCCAATGTTTCTTTATGCAATCGATAAGTGACGTGCCCATGTCACTGTGAGGCACGCACAGCGTGCCCTACGGCTCGGTAGGCAACTGGCAGACCACCTTGACTCAGAATCAGGGATGCTGTGGGTTCGAATCCCACTCGAGCTACTCATTCGGGGATTGGTTAACGGTAGACCACCTGGCTCTGAACCAGACAGTGAAGGTTCGAATCCTTCTCCCCGAACTTGTCCCGATGGTGTAATGGAAAGCACGTCAGCCTCCGAAGCTGACAGACTCGGTTCGAATCCGGGTCGGGATACTGCATCCTTGAGGTGTACCGGATGCATCTCACTCTACGAAAGTGAAGGACCTGGTTCGATTCCTGGCAGGGATATTACTTCAGCACTTCCACCTTCAGCACGCTCACCTTGTAACCCGCTCCATCACGAACCACTCGGAACCAGGTGCCTAGCTTCCTGGTGCGTATTTCATCCTCACTCATGCGATGATGTGCCAGTTCTGCTTGCAGCACTGCTTTCTCCATCTCAAGTGGGATGATCAGCACCAGGAAGAGTGCTCGTTCACTCTGGTCCACTCCGTAGCAGAAGTTGTCGCAGACAACGCGATCCCTGCTGATGAACCAGAGTCTTTTTCCAGAGTTGATGAAACTGCTAAACGCCTCATCGGTCAGTTCACGGTAGTTGATGGGAGGAGTGAACTGATCATAGACCAGGAAACGGCCATTGTTCAGACGGGCTGCTACCGTCACCCCCAGAGTCTGGAACTGCTGAATCAGTGCTTCAGGCTCATCGTACTGGAAACGGATGTTCCAGCGTTTGTTGCGTGCCATCGGTGAGCCGCCATCAGACCCTTTTCCAATGCCATCCCCTTTTTCACCCAGTTGACCTTTGCCGAGAGGGCCTGGCAGGCCTTGTCGCTTCTCATTATTAAAAAGCTCGTTGTTGTGTTTGGTCTGTGGGAGGGCATTCAGGTCTTTCAGAGGATCAGTGACCACAGGGCCATCGACCTTGTCCAGTGTCAGAGGATCAAACTTTGGGGCAATCGGATCGGGTGAGTTGTCTCCTTGATCACCGGTATGTCCACCTGGATTCTTGCTCTCTTTCTCCCCTTCGATGCGTGGCTCATGCACCTCGAACACTTCGTGGATGGGAGGCTTGGGATCACCCCAGTTGATCTGGATGGTCATGTATGCCACCACGATCAGGAAGGCAATCACATGCAGCCCGAGGGCGATTACCACCGACATGGGGAATTCATAGTGAGGCGAATACCTCTTCCAGACACTGTCATCCGCTGTAACCGAAACATGATCATGCAAGAGTGGCGAAGCAGCAGCATTCTGCTGGTCTGATTCGGGAGATTGGTTGTTAGGCTGGATGTCCGAAGAGGAGACATCGGCGATTTCTGAAGAAGGCATGTTTGCTCTCCAGCGATTGAGGTGATATTTCAACCATACCCACCTCATCGACATTCAACAAGTGAGTTCTTTCATGAACAGTACACAAGAGCATCAGAGCAAAGCCAAGAAGCAGTACCCCCGCGTCCACTGTGCCATCATCACTGTCAGCGATACTCGCACCGAAGCAAACGATACCAGTGGCCAGGCCATCCGCGATCTGCTCATTCATGACAACCACCTGGTCGATTACTACAGCATCCTCAAGGACGAACCAAGACAGATTGTCGCCCTTCTGAATGTACTTAGTGAAAAGCCTGACGTGGAAGCCATTCTCCTGAACGGTGGCACCGGCATTGGTCGTCGCGACAGCACCGTGGAAGCTGTCGCAGCACTTCTCGAGAAAACGATGTCTGGCTTCGGCGAACTCTTTCGCATGCTCAGCTACCCGGAGATTGGAGCAGCAGCCATGCTCTCGAGGGCAGTTGCTGGGACGTACAGGAACAAGATCATCTTCAGCATGCCCGGTTCCACGCATGCCGTCAGGCTGGCCATGGAGAAACTGATTCTTCCTGAACTCGCCCATCTGGTGTGGGAAATGAAGAAGTAGGAGGGGAGCTTTCAGCTCTCAACAACTATCAGCTGCCAGCGAAACAAAAGATGGCTGGATTCTCACTTAACAGAAACCTACTTTAATCATCAGTCTACCCTCTCCTTCTGGCTGACAGCTGATAGCTGGAAGCTGATAGCTAGGATTCGCTATGTCCATCAGTTCGTTCAACGGAAGAGCGTCGTGTAGGGAAAGAGTGTA
>CAYPJB010000259.1:0-6753 GCA_964410845.1 uncultured Bacteroidales bacterium
CTCACGAGCACAGAGATGCTGCGCGCATTGCATGAAGCCAACGGCTCTTCAACCATCAACAAGTAACCAACAACCAACTACTCATCAACTCAATGGCGGGCGTTTGACATGATAATCGGTCTTCACCTGAAACTGATGGCACAACGTGAGCAGTTCACTTTCGCCGAACAGCTTGCCGGTGAAGGTGATGGCTTTTGGCAACTGGGTGCCGTTCGAAAGGGTATTGAAGCCGAAAGGCATCACGACCTGCGGGTGGCCAGTGAGGTTGGTCAGTACCAGATCACCACCAGCGACGATGGCATCAAGGTCAGCCATGATCTTGTCCATCTCCTGCATGAGTTGCGAGCGAAGCCGATTGGCTCGGAGGTAGTCGACTGCCGAGATGAACTGGGCTTCCTGGAAAGTGGCGGGCCAGGTGCCGATCCCTTCCTTGATTCCCTCGCGGGTGAGGTGGTCAAAGCTGGCTCCAGCTTCCGCGGTCAGGATGATGTTCACGATGGCACTTGCCTGGGCGGTGGGCAGCGTAACCGGTTGCAGTTGCACCCCCAGCGATTGAAGAAGGCGAAGTTCTTCCCGGTCTTCAACCTTTCTGGTGGTGCTGGCGATGTAGCCCACTTTCATCGCTCTGAGCGGTTTGGTGCTGGGCCAGGTGAAGCCTCGATCCACGGTGCTGCTGTCTTCAGAGTCGACACCTTGAATAGCATTAAAGATGTAGGCACAGTCTTCCACGGTGCGGGCGATGGGGCCGACCTTGTCCATGCTCCAGGCAAGTGCCATGCAACCCGCCCGGCTCACTCGGCCAAACGTGGGACGCAATCCGGTGACACCACATCGGGTGCATGGCGACACAATGCTGCCGAGCGTTTCGGTGCCGATGGCGAAGCCGACCAGACCAGCGGAGGTGGCGGAGGCGGAACCGGCAGAGGAACCACTGGATCCTTGCTGAGGGTTCCACGGGTTGCGAGTCATGCCGCCGAACCAGCCATCACCCATGGCCAGAGCACCGAGGGTGAGCTTGGCGACCAGCACTGCCCCGGCTTCTTCGAGCTTGCGGGCGACGGTGGCTTTGGAGTTCAGCGTCTGATCCTTGTAGGGGCCAGCACCCCAGGTGGTCTTGTAGCCGGGGTAGGCGATCAGGTCTTTCGCACCCCAGGGGATGCCATGCAGTGGGCCACGGTAGTTGCCTCGAGCGATCTCGTCATCTGCCTGCCTAGCTTGCCGCATGGCCAGGTCTTCGGTCACGCTGACGACGCAGAGCAGGGTAGGGTCGTACTTCTTCAGTCGTTGCAGGTAGAACTGGGTGAGTTCCTGCGAGCTGATCTTTCTGGTACGCAGCAGATGACTCAGGGTGACGACGGAAGCGAATGCCAGGTCAGCATCATTACTCGGTCTCGTAACAGAGTGGGGAAGGGTGATGCTAATGCTGCCCAGTTCACGCGTGGCAGTGTTGGTGCCGGTGGGCTGGAAGACGAGTGCCGGGGCAACGCTGTTATCGAGAGGTTGCAAACGCTGCTTCTTGAGGTTGGCCTGCTGCCGCTGCAAGGTGCTGGCCAGTCGTTTGCGTTCTGCTTCGGTGAGGGTAATACCCGCGATCCACTCAGCTTGCTGGATCATCTCTGCGGTGATAGCGGCAGCAGCTTCCCCTTGAGCAGGCGCCTGGGAAGCGAGTGCCCGCTGGAAGGTGACGGAGCCGATGCCGAGCGAAGCGAGGGAGGTAGCAAGTTGACGACGGGTGAGCATGGTGACGGGCCTCAGGTGGATGCGGAGATTGTAGCTAAGCTCGCCGCAGGATGTTACGATAATCATTGACACGGGGAGTGCATGATGAGCACGACGAAACCGGACATAGTTATTGAAGTTGAAAGTAAACTTTATCGAGAAGGTTGCGTTACACTTCGATACAGAAATGCAGGCTTTGCTTACTTGAAATCAATCCTTCTGGAACAGCCTGAGATCAACGATGCTCTTTCTGATTGCGCATTTGAAACACCATTAGTTAGCATCCAAGTTAAACAACCCGGTCTCGATGTAAAGCCACGACGTAGACCTTTGATGGCCATTCTTGGTTACTTTGTCCTCGTTGTATTACTGATGGCGTTTCTCATCGGGTTGATCTCTCTTATTCAGAAACTTTTTCATTAACGGAGAGCGGCATGGAAGCGGACGTATATGTAGTTAAGAAAACTGAAAGATTCGATGTTCGGTATTTCCAATGGCAGGAAGAACAGTACATCGATGTGTTGTGTACCAGCGACAGCTATCAGCAATTGTGGAGCAGGCTCAAAACAGATCCGTTGCTGGCTGATCAACTCTCCCATATTCAGTTTAATCGTCCTCTAATCCAGTTTTGGCCTATCATCGACGATCCCAATCAACAATTGCGAAACAAAGATGTGATTGCGTCGACTTTCTTGACCATAGTTGTCTACTCGATATTGGCTGGCATCATCTACTGTATCTACGTGGGTCTTCAGATTCTGATTCGCTGGCTGTTCACATAGCAACGTGTCTGCTACTGAAGTTGTTTCATCGGGAATGGCATGGTATTCTCAATGTTGTGCGGGATAAGGAGAGAATGGAATGACCATTCGAGCGGTTTATCAGGATGGGGTGTTTCGGCCGTTGGTGCCTGTCTCCATCAAAGAAGGCACTGAAGTGGATATCCGCTATGAGCCGAAGCAAAGTGCACCAACACCTGAGCAAATCAAAGCCGAAGTAAAGCGTATACTCAGCCTGTCACAGGATGACAGCATATCGTTCGATGGTTTGGACCATGACAAGGTTCTTTACGGAGAACCATTGTCATCATGATTTTTATTGATTCTGGTGCTTGGTTTGCATTACTGGTCAAGAATGATTCCAACCATCAAGCTGCTGAAAAGTGGTTTGATGCCAACAATGAACGACTCATTACCAGTGATTACATTCTGGATGAATCCCTAACGTTGTTAAGAATTCGAGGACTTCATCAACAAGCTTCCATGCTCGGACAAGGGCTGCTGGCCAATAGACTAGCCGAACTGGTTTATTTGAAAATCGATATTGTCGAAGCTGCGTGGGAAGTGTTTCAGCAGTACAACGATAAAAAATGGAGCTTTACCGACTGCACAAGCAAGGTACTCATGGAGCGGATGCAAATCACCACTGCCTTTGCTTTCGATCATCATTTTCGTCAATTCGGTACGATAACCGTTGTCCCGTAGATCAACACCTCCCTGGAGTTCCCATGCTACGTTTCCTCTTTACTCTGCTGGTCGTCACACTAGCCGGCTTCGCAGTCCACGCTGAAGACAAGCGGGTTTTTGAACTGCGGGTCTATACCGTCAATCCCGACAAACAAGACGCTGCCAACAAGCTCATTGCCGGCAGTGGCATGAAGTACATGAGCAAGCACAACATCGAATTGCTCGGGGCCTGGGTGCCTGCGGATGCCAGCGATGAACGGATCTTTACGCTGGTGGCCCATGCTGACAAAGCTGATGCTGACAAGAACTGGGCAGCGTTCCAGGCTGATGAAGGTTGGAAAGCAGATCTGGCCGCTGCATCTACCGATGGCCGTGCTGTTGCCGGCATCGCACGATTCTTCCTGAATGCCACTGATTACAGTGCCATCCTGAAACCAGTCAACGTGGGCAACCGCATCTTCGAACTGCGTACCTACATCGCTACCCCGAATAACCTGGGCCACCTCAACAGTCGTTTCCGTGATCACACCGTCAAGCTTTTCGAAAAGCATGGCATGACCAATATTGCTTACTTCAACTTCCTTCCTGGCGAGAAGACGACGTGCATTGAACTGATGAAGGCTTGTGCCGCCAAGGGGAAGGACAGCGTCGAGGTGAAGTCCGAAACGCCTGCAGTCGACCTGGCTCTCGTCTACTTCATCACCCATGCCAACGCTGATGCGATGAAGAAGAACTTCGCCAGCTTCGGTGCTGACCCCGCCTGGACCAAAGCACGAACGGATTCTGAAAAGAAAGCAGGCGGTTCACTCACTGCCAGGAATGGCGTGAAGTCGCTGGTACTGAAGCCGACCGACTATTCGCCGATCAAGTAGCGAATGCCTTTCGCAGCATGGCCAGGCTTTTGGGAATCGCCGTCAGTGGCGATTCCTTGCCTTCGAATTCGAGCGAGAGGAAACCCTTGTAGTGATGCTTCTTGAGCATCGCTGCAATGCGGGGATAGTCGAGATCGAGGGTGTACCAGATGCCTCCACCATAGTAGGTCTTGGTCTGCACCAGAACCGCTGCATCAGCAAGCTTTTCGAGTTCAGGGTAGGGATCGGGAACCAGGAAATTGCCAGTATCGAGGGTGACCTGCAGCCAGGGAGACTTGATGGCATTCACCACCCGCAATACGCCCTCAGCAGTGAGCCCCAGGCCCCAGTGGTTCTCGAGACCCATCACGATACCCAGCTTCTCTGCGACTTTGACGAGCTTCTCGAAGCAGCCGATCACCCAGCCGTAACCATCGTCGTCGGTGTAGCCGGGCAGCCGGGGTTCGATGCCCTTGTTAGCCATGAGGGCATCGAAGTTCTTGCTGGTATTCCAGCGGCCGGTGTTCACGCGAATCGTGGGGATGCCAAGGGCATAGGCAAGTTCCAGGCACTTGGTGGTATGATCTACGTTCTTCTGCCGTTCCGTGGCATCGGGGGTGACAAAAGTCTGGTGCGTGGAGAAGCCACACAGCGACATGCCATTGACGAACGCCCGGCGTTTGAGCCTCTGCAGGTAGGCAGGCGATTCCTCGGTCATCTGGCGATGGAGAATCTCAAAGCCATCGAAGCCCATACTGGCGGCGAGATCGATGTTCTTTTCAAGGTCCTTCAGTTCGTTATTCTTGAACTGCCAGAATGAGTAGCTGGAGACACCGATGAGGTTGGGACGAGCCCGCTGTGTATCTTCTTGAGCCAGACTGATGGAGGGCAGCAAGGAAGCAGTAGCACTCGCAGCTAGGAGTTGTCGACGGGTCGTCAGCATGTGAATAACTCAGTGGGGATGATCCATCAGTAAAGTAGGTGATTCCCAGCGTGAGAGCAATGAAATTGACACTTCCTATACTGTTTTGACACTGACACACCAACAGGCTTGATTCAAGTCTGGCAGTCTCACGCATTCTTCAAAAATCATCTTCAATTCATTTGCATTCAACTTCTCATCCAGCTATCATTCTTGATCCGTTTCTCCACAAATTCACGTTTCAGGAACCACCATGCTGTATCTTGTCTGCCTCGTCTGCCTGTCACCTCTTGCAGTGAATGACGACCCCCGTGATGAAAAGTTCAAACAATTTCTGAAAGCTCCGGACAAGGAAGCCATCGAACTCTATCTCTGGAAGAATCCGAGCCGGACGGTCACTCTCAATGACATCATGATTGTCTACCGCAAACAGTACAACATCGACATTGCCATCAACTACAGTTCGTTTAACACCAACAAAAGTGAACTGCTACTCAATCACCCCGTCAAGAAAATCGATGCACGCGACAAGTACATCCCCCGCGGCCTGGCCTTGCAATTGTATCTCGACAGTTTCGCCAAGGATCTTACCTACCGCGTTGATGGTGGTACTATCTGGATTGTGCCGGGCAAAGCCAACTTTGCCTGTGAAGGCAAGTATTCAGAACTCGGCCACGTGCTGACCAAAACCAAGCCCAAATATGATGACAAACCCAACCGTGAAGAAACCAACCGTATGCAGATTCCACCAAGTGATCTGATGGGTGCCCTGCGATTCTTCGGCAACGAAGATCGAGGCAACTTCCGGGTCTTTGTCCGTGAAAAGGAACTGCCCAAGAATATCTACCAGACACGAATCAAGATACCCGCCTACACTGACAAAACCTATGATGCCATCCTGCGCGAGATTCTCGACCAGGTCGGTGCGACCTATGTCGTGCAGGATCATGCGGTACTGATTGTAGCCAAGAATGGGAATGGCAAATAGCGATATGTCGATACTGTCGTTGCCCGCGTCTCACGAAGCCAGCCTGGCAGCGTGGCCGCGGGCAACTCCGCTGAATGCCCTGGGACCTCTGCTGCAAGAGCAGGTTATTCTCCAGGTACGTCCCGACAATCAATCAGGAACGACCGAACACCGCTTCCGCATGTGGCGGCCAACCGAACCAGACCGTTTGCTCGAACATCCCGCCACTCTAGAAGCGTTCAGCCACGATGAGTACATGCCATACTGGTGTGACCTCTGGCCTGTCTCGCGGATATTAGCCAAGGCCATTCTTGCTCACCCCTGGAAAGCGGGCACCGTCGCTCTCGAACTAGGCTGCGGGCTTGGCATGGCAGGAGTTGCTGGGCTGTCTGCTGGGCTTCACATCGTGTTCGCTGACTATGATGCCACCGCCCTCCGCTTCGCCGCTGCCAACGCCCTTGAGCACGGCTACCACGATTTTGAGTTGCTCCCCTTTGATTGGTGCAATCCCCCACAGCATCAGTTTCCGGTGATCTTCGGCGCGGATCTACTCTACGAGATGCGCAGTGTGGCCCCGGTGGTGAATCTGCTGGAAACCATGCTGGCCCCGATGGGGGTGGCGTGGATCACTGATCAGGACCGCTCGCCTTCCACACTCTGGCGAAAGACACTGAAAGACAGAGGCTTCGTCTACGATTCAGCCCCCCTCCACGCCGGCCAACCCGAAGGCCCGGGGCAGACGGCGAGGCGAGTGAAGGGGACACTGTATCGGATACGACGAGGATAAGGCGCTCTCACGAAACAGCATTTAGCCCCTGGCTCTTCAAG
>CAYPJB010000260.1:0-6749 GCA_964410845.1 uncultured Bacteroidales bacterium
CGGATACTTCTGTGTGGTACCGCTGACCGTGTTCTCGGTTAGACCACCGATCACGAGTGATTGGCCATTTTCCAGTTCGAGCGTGGTACCAACTGATTGGGTAGCAAGGATCGGGGCAATGATGCCTGCTTGATTTATTTGGTCTACCTTGGTGGTGTTTTCAGCAGAAACCGTAAGACGGATACGGCCATCGCCCAGTACTACTGGAAGGAAACCCACCACTGTACCGGTAGCACGAAACTGTATACCTGCACCACCGCCACCGCCACCACCGACGTTGGCAGCACCAGCAGTACCGAAGGGTTCTTCACCACCAACAATGAACCGGCTGGGACGGCCACTCATAGCAGTGAGTGTTGGGTTCGAAAGAATCTTTCCAACACCTTCTTCACGCAGGGCATTGATGAAGCCGATGAACGCGTTGCCACCTTGTTGGCTACGGAAGATAAAGTTAGCGCCGGTGGACTGAAGAATGCCTTCCGCAGTACCGCCGGTATCCTGAAGGCCAACAGAACCAGCGCCACCGATCGAGGTGCCCAGGAAGTTGGTTCCGCTTCGCTGGAAGAAATCAACGCCCAGTCGTCGCAGTTCACGGCGATTTACCGAAGCCAGGCAGACATCGAGCTGAACCACCTGGGGACCAGAGACGCGAACGGCATAGGTCACCAGATCGCCAGACTGACCTCCAACACCCTGTGTTCGATACTGTGAAGCAATACCGTTCACAAAGGTACGGATCGGATCAATGTCTTCGACGGAGTCAACTGTACCCGTCACGATGAGCGAACCTGGAGGGCCACCAGCGATGATCTTGAGATTAGCGGTGGGGAAGGTCTCTGCGACCTTGCTGCGGATGTAGCTGATATCCGGATTGACCTGGACGGTCTTGATCATCGGCGTCAGCGTTTTGTTATCCTTGTCGCGAGCAACGATGGTCACCTGGGTGACGCCAACGTTCACGCCTTTGATCTTCAGAATGCTGGCGTTGTCCTTGTCAACGTCGATCTGAACGATGCCTGGCCGGGAGGCGAGGACATCCTTGATGAGTCCACCTTCTTCATGACGAAGACTGAAGACTTCATTGATCTGGATGGTGTAGTCAGCTCGTTCCGAAGAAACCGAGGAGCTGGCAGCACCAGTGTTGAGAATGACGGGAGGTTGAGCCACCGGAGCAGGTGCAGGCGGTGTAGGCGCCTGGCCAAATCCGGAGGCGCTCAACTGAGCGTACAGATTAGTTGAACCAGCTAGCGTGGCGACGGCGACAAGTCCCGCACCCAGCAGCCGGCGATGTCGAACAGATTTCGTAGCGAAAGAGTGCATCCCTTCACCCCTCCTTGAGTGCAAAGCACGCGCCGATGCCTTAGCGTGCTGGATTCCCGTGTCAGAGGCAGCAGCCTGTCGTCATCCCTGACGGTCATCTGCTGCTGCCTTTGTGTCCCCTGCTTCACTGAACAATTTCAATGAAGCCCCAAGCCATTCCTTACCTTAATCCTTTTTTCCTTCGTCCTTCTTCGGTTCATCCTTTTTGGGTTCGTCCTTCTTCTTTGGATCTTTGACTACCGTTGTTTTTTCCCGATAAATCTCATTCGTATCCTGTTCCCTGGCCACACCTGAATCGTTAATACGGACTCTGTGCTTCTGAAGTTTCAGTTGCTCCTCCGTCAGAGGGCCTTCTTCTGTTTTTTCCGCAGGCTTGGCGACAACCTTGGGAGCACCAGGAGTGTCATCAGCCGGATCAGCCAGCTTGGCGGTTTCCAGATTCACTGTCTGGGTTGCTTCAGGAACGTCGTCGCTATAGGATTGAACACCAGTTGTCTTTTTGTTAGCGGTGAAGAAGAAGCTCTCACCGATCTTGGTCGTGTCACCCTGTTTGCGTTTATCCACATCGAGCCGGGCCGTATCCTGGAAGTACTTCAGGACCAGAGCCTGGGGACGGGTCAGACGCAGCAGGAATCGAGTTGGCGGTGTAGCCATGTTGTTCTGTTCACGCTGCCCCTGGTTATCCACTGCCAGCACTTCAATGTCTTCCAGCAGGTAGAGTGTGCGAATAGCAGTTTCACCCTGTCCTGGATGCACAGTGGCAGAAATATCGACGCGGTCGCCCACCTTGATGAAGCCACCACCACTTCGTTCCGCTGATGCTGGGATCGAGTGGGCGACTTCACCGTTCCGCAAACGCTCATCAATATCATTCTGCATGCTCTCAACGATGTCGTTCTTGTAGACCGGTTCGTTGGCACGCAGCTTGTAATGTCGTGAGGTTTTGCCCTTGACTTGTTCGAAGTCCGTGATGGTTTCCTTTTCATCTTCGCGGAGACGATGCTTCGGCCACTCCATCATTGTGAAGCGTTGCTTATCCTGAAACAGATGATAAGCGGGTACGTCTGCCACGGGTACGAGTACCATCACTTTCTGGTCATCGGCCACATTGTCTTTCTGGCCGCTGACGAGTTTCCAAGTGCCAAAGGCTGCTCCGAGTCCGCAGACCAAAGCAGTCACCATCAATAATGGCGTCTTCGATTGCATGGTTAAGTCCTCCTCAGTTGATCAAGTCAAGGTGAGGGAGCTTATCCAATTCCCCCGACAGAACTTCAGTCGAAGTTCTATCGTGTCGAAGCGACGCCAGTACTGCTAGGCGTATCTTTCGACTATTCAGCATGACCATCTTCAACTTTTGCGCCTGTAGGGAAGAACGCGAAGAAACGGTCTATGGCGAATGTGTTCAATATTGGGGGATTAGGTAAGCGCTCCTCGTGGTTCTCGTGGTTGTTGATGACAATTCATTCAAGTTGGAAACTGTTTCCACAGCATCACTTAGGATGACATGGGAAACGAATTATACCAATCCCAGGCAACGTATGCCAAGTACCCGATGCATAATGGCACACCATATGGTAATAATTGCAGGCTGGGCTTTCGAGCTAACGCCCGGTCGTGAATTTCTCCAATTCCCTTGGCGTTGACCCAGTCCGACACAATGCTGCTCAGATTTTTGGCGTTCTGCTGGTAAGAACCACTCCACCAGATCATGATCATGGAAATCACGCCACCGGTGATCACACCAAAGATCCATCCCCAGAGGACGATTTCAAAGCCGGCATCCCAGCCGTAAATCGGAGCAACCCAGGCACCGAAGCCCATCTGCATCTTCACATCGCCAGCTCCCACACCGCCGATGGCGTACAGCCAGACGAGCAATCCCAGTCCCAGGAAGGAGAGGCCTAGCGAATGCCACAAACCTTGCATGGCTCCACCTGCACCACCGTGCAGATCAAACAACACAAACTTCTGCATGCCTAACAGGTGAGTAGGCAGATAGACTTCGATATCAGCTCCCGTGACAAACCCGTTTATTGTCGCAATGATCCATCCCGCGATGATGACTGGGAAGGTGAGGACGTTATGGATTTTCAAATAGCGAAAATCCACGATGGCCATCACGATCATTGCCACGGAGAGCAGAAAGATCAGAAAGAGTTTGTCCGAGGGAAACGAGGCGAACATGGCGAAGGTAGTCATAGATCTTCTGGGCGAAAAGAGTCTGGTTTACCGGTAAGAAAATGGTAGGTCACATTCACTCGCTCTGCCAACAAATACGAGCAAATTGTTGAAGTTTGAGAAGGGGCAGCAGAATGCAATAGGGCAGGGGGAAGTGTGAGGGACTGGAGAAACTGTAAGGCCCCAGGTCAGCCCAAAAAGAAAAGGCGGCTAGCCGATGAAGGACTAGCCGCCTGACTATGCTGCCTAACTGGGCATTAGGAGCCTGAGAGAGCCGAGTTCGAAGTGCTGAAGGTCGCACTGGCGCTGGTGCCGACCTGACGAATGACGACGATGCACAGGACAATGATGAGAGCCAGCATCACAGCGTATTCCACTGCGGTAGGACCATCTTCGTTCTTCATGAAGCGCTTGATAGCATTCAACATCACAGACTCCCGAGATAAATGGGGATAGACAAAAAGAGCAACCGAAGATTCCCCCGTCCTGTTGCTCGAGTGGGCTGACTAGTTGCAGCGTACTCATCACTGATGATGGTCAACCGCACACAAAAGTAGATCACGAAAACGCATGTGGCAAAAAATAATCATCGAATTTTCAACAGTTGTCCAGGAAAGCAAAACAGGCGAGCATCTTTCGATGCTCGCCTGTTTGAGTACTCACACCATTGGGCCTTAGGAGCCTGAGAGTGCGGAGTTCGAGGTGCTGAAGGTCGCGCTGGCACTGGTGCCAACTTGACGGATGACGACGATACAGAGAACGATGATGAGGGCCAGCATCACAGCGTATTCCACTGCGGTAGGACCATCTTCGTTCTTCAGGAAGCGCTTGACAGCGTTCAACATAGCAGACTCTCCTTCGAAGGTAGTGAGTGTTAAGCTCACCAGAGTTGGGGAACTGGAAGTTAAGAGCAACTATGGACTTCCCCAGGTCTGGTTGCTCTGACGTTGTTGGGCGTTGGATCGCTAACTCATGAGCGAGTTGGTTTGACTGAAAGTGGCAGAAGTAGTGGTTCCCAGTTGGCGGATCACTACCACGCACACGATGATGATGAAAGATAACATCACGGCATATTCGACTGCGGTGGGGCCATCTTCGTTCATCATGAAGCGAATAACAGAATGTAAGTACCTCTTCATGACATGCTCCAGAATACCTAGGCGAACGAGTGGCATGCAAAATAAATGATGGGCGATTTCAACACTAGCTGATGGCTGAATCAGCTGTGCTGAAAGTGGCCGAAGCACTGGTGCCAACCTGGCGAATCACAACGATGCACAGCACAATAATCAGTGCCAGCATCACTGCGTATTCCACTGCTGTTGGACCATCTTCGTTTGCGATGAAGGTGTTCACAGCGTTCCAGAATCGTTGCATGCTCAAAGTCCTTGCGTTGAAGAATGCTACTTGGCGGGTGATCTGGGCGTGCACCGCGTGTGAGCAGGTTTCAGATAACAAAACCGTATGTCACGCCCACGAACCTGTCAAATACAGATACTATTTTTTCTGCACATCCATGGTATTTATTGTATTAGCTGAAAAATTGTTGGTGACCACTTCAAAAACGCGAGATATTGGAATTTGTTGCATTTGTGCAATTCGCATACAATCGTCGTACTCAGGAGTCATGCGTGGTTCACTGCCCGATCGCCAGGACAGTTTTCCTGTCACATCACCCCATGGTGTACTAATTGTCACTACATCCCGATGCAATTTGTGTCGCTGGTGACGTGATCTTCTGATACCCAGCGTGCCGGTCTCAGCAAACAGCATTGCTTCGAGGGCGTGTAGATCCTTTTCTTGTACTATCGCTGTAAGCAGCACGCCGGGTCTCTGCTTTTTCATTTGAATCGGGATGGTGAAGACATCGAGTGCTCCTGCAGCCAGGAGCTTGTCCACGGTATAGCCAATAATCTCGCCACTGATGTTATCGATGTTGGTTTCGAGGAGCCAGACTTCATCGCTCAAATAGCCTGCCGTAGTAGCGTTTGTGCTAGTGCCTACGAAGAGCCGCAGCACGTTAGGTTGTTCTGCGAAGTCTTTCGTTCCTGCACCGTAGCCAATGTTTTCAATGGTCATCACCGGGCTGTCACACCAGCGTTGCACGATGGTTGACAGGATGGCTGCACCGGTGGGTGTAGTGAGTTCTGTTTTGATGGTGGATGCTGCCAGTGGCACGCCCTTCAGAAGTGCAGCGGTAGCTGGTGTCGGAACAGGCATGATGCCATGTGCAGCTTTCACCGTGCCCGAGCCCGTAGGCACGGGGCTTGCGGTGAACTCATCGACGTTGAGATGATCAAGCCCGATGGCGGATCCGATGATATCCGCGATACTGTCGATCGCTCCCACTTCGTGAAAATGCACATGATCGATGCTCATGCCATGCGCAGCTGCTTCCGCTTCCCCTAGTTTCTGGAAGATGGCATGGGCCCATTTTCGAGCACGATCTGTCAGCTGGCCACGGTCGATGATCTGCTGAATATCTTTGAGGAACCGCTGGGGCTGATCTGCTGGCGCACTGATGGTGACATGCTTTGCCGCGAAGCAACCACGCAGCACCTCTTCGACTTCGAACTGAATGGGCAAATCCAGAGAATCTAATCCGTTCTTGATCACCTCGACAGGAACGCCAGCCCCAAGAAGAGCCCCCAGGGTCATGTCGCCGCTGATGCCACTGAAACAATCGAAATGGGCGATGCGCATTCGGATAACTCGCAGTCTCGGTCAGGATCACATCGATCTCTTGATTACTCTATAGACTGGCATCATGAACATGTTTCTGGAACAGGCAACACAGCTGGATCGTGACAACCCACTGGCACAGTGGGCCCAGGAATTTTATCACCATGCGGGAGTGATCTACCTCGATGGCAACTCGCTGGGCTTACTGTCGAAACGTGCCGAGCTGGCAGTAGTGCAAACGCTTGAAGCCTGGAAGACGCTTGGCATTGAGGGCTGGACTTCGGGAGCGCATCCCTGGTTTACCCTCTCACGAGAAGTAGCATCGCTGCTGGCTCCACTAGTGGGAACGACAACTGAGTGCATCGCCCTCAGTGATTCGGTGACGGTCAACCTGCACCAGCTTATCGCCAGTTACTTCCACCCTGCAAATGAGCGTAACTGCATCCTGCTTGATGATCTTGCTTTTCCGACCGATCGCTACGTCATCCAGAGCCAACTGCAACTTCGTGGTCTGTCATCTGCACAACACCTGAAGCTCATCCCCAGCCGTGATGGCAATACCCTGGCTG
>CAYPJB010000261.1:0-542 GCA_964410845.1 uncultured Bacteroidales bacterium
GGAAGCTCTTAACAAGTTCTTCCGTGAACAGATTCTCGAAGCATCGCGGCCTGGTAAACGTGGCAAAGACATAACTCTCGCACAAGCTCTCGAAAAGTCAGAATCCAGTATTCATCAATACTTTGAAGACGTGCCCAAAGTAGAGATAGTGGTACGCAACTGGATTGCCGAAACCTACCGATCGCTGGGTAAATACCGACAGTCCGAAGGGCAATTGAGACAATCCAAAGCACTGCTCGAAGACTTGAAGGCAAATAATACCCACTCCTATGCTGTCGTTCATGCTTCCATAGCCAATGCGCTATTCAACCAGGGGCGATGGGCCGAATCGATTGAGTATTTCGAAAAATACTACGAGTTGAGAAAGACGATCGACGTTAAGATCGACAAACACCTGATAGATCAAAATTATGTCGTTGCACTTTCCAAGGTGCATCAGCAAAAGGATGCTTATGAACTTTCAAAGAAGGCGTACGATGATCTCACTGAAGCTGTTGGCAAAGAGCATATCGATACCCTGGCAGCACAAGTGAACCTGGCTT
>CAYPJB010000261.1:552-6717 GCA_964410845.1 uncultured Bacteroidales bacterium
CATCAGTCTGATGGTTGGTCGCTTCACTCAAGCAACCAAGCATTCTCAAGACGTGCTCTCCATTCTCAAAAAGACTGAACAGTCCAATCACCCAGTTGGACTGAAAGCCAAACACATGCTTTTGAAGTGCAACATTTTACTAGGCAAGGCACAACAAGCCGTTGATGCAGCCCCTCAATTACTCGCCGATTTTCAGGATATTGTCGGAGAGAATCACACCATGACACTTGAACTCATGAACGATATTGGCATTGCGTATAGTCGAGTGAATCTCCCGGAAAAGGCTTTAGAGATTCAGATCAAAGCAGCTGAACTTTTTGAAGAACACACTGGGATGACGAATCCAGAAACTTTAACCGCCTGGGCCAACGTAGCTATCTCTTATACTAACCAATTGAAGTTTAAGCAGGCCTTGCCCATCCTGGAGAGAGTTGTCAAGCAAAGACGAATACTTCAACTACATAAGGATGTCTATGCACTCAATGCATTAGGTCTTTTCGCGAATTGTCTGGCTCTGGACCAACAATACGGTAAAGCGAAAGCAGTCGCCACAGAATACTTGATTCTCACCAAGAACCAGCCTGCCTTGGTCAATCGTAGTCTGCTTTCAGCAGTTCACCGAACGCTAGGAGTCGAATCACTCAGTCGAAAATCCTACGAGGAATCAGAGCGATGGTTTCTGGAATGCTGGAATTATCAGAAAACTGCAAAAGATATTTCCGACAACACTAAACGGCAAACTACAGAATATCTGGTACAATTATACGATTCCTGGGGAAAACCTGACGAGAAGAAGAAATGGAAAACCTTGAAGGAAGAGTTAGTAAATAAGAAATAGACTGCAGCGATTGAAATATAAATTGGTGTTTCCCTAATCCAGATTTCCAGTGAACCGAGACTGCGTCCGTCATTATCGGCAAACGGGTGATCACGACTGAGATCCCCTCCCCTGCTCTGCCACCTGGTCGTATACCCCGCATCGCCAAGCTCATGGCGCTCGCCCATCACTTCGAGCGACTAGTGGTGACTGGCGTGCTCAAGGACTATGCGGAACTTCCACGACTTGGGATGGTATCGGGGCCCGTATCAGCCAGATCATGAACTTGCTGCTGCTGGCCCCCGACATTCAGGAGGCGATATTGTTCCTGCCTAAGACGACCAGTGGCCACGATCCCATCAAGCTCAAGCATCTGCAGCCGATTGTCTGGAGATGGATTGGGGGAGGCAGCGGGAGAGGTGGGGAGGAATAGCATCCTATACATCCCGACCAACTCGCATTCGTCATTGCGCAGGCGGGGTCGCCTCGCGGATCAGTGCCCCGAATTCGTCGCTCATCACGAGGATGGAATACCTTGCAGCGGCAGCCTTCTCCGGGGTACTGACCGAGGCATAGTCGAACTTGCCGCGCAGGTCGGTGTAGCCATCTTTGTGGAACTTCACCGTGCCATCGGCGAGCCGTACATACACCTTGACGTACACTTTGGAGAGGGCCTTGTTCGTGGCACTGTTCACCACCTTGAGCTGCCCGTAATTCTCCTGCAGCGAAACCTCCAAAGCGTTGGCATAGTAAGGCAGCATTCGCGTCTTGCCGCCGGAGACGATCTCCACCAGCACGTTGCGGTTCTGCAGTTCCTTCGGCAGGTCAATCGCCAGCTTCCGCTGATCGGCAGGCAGCTTCACTTCCGCCACCTGGTTCGGCTTGATGGCGCTAAACTGGCTGCCGTACTGCTGCACGAACGGGTTGCGGCTGAAGAGCAGTTCCACGTCCATCAGGTAGTAGTTGATGGTGACCGCTTCCACGTTCTGCCACGTCAGGTTGATCTTCTTGGCATCGATGGTGAAGTCGTAGGTCGATTCCTGGGCAGCGAGCACGGCTTGACGCTGGGCCCGGTCGTCCTTGTCGGCGGCCTTGGTGTCCTTGCCTTCGATCTCATCGAGCTGGTTGGTGATAGTGGCGAAGGTGTTCTTCCAGCGGTCCATGGGATGGCTGGCGTACTTAGCGGTGATGGCCCGAGCCTTGCCCAGCTCTTCGGTGAAGAAGGCCAGGTAGGCGGCACAGTAGTCGTACTGCATCTTCGTCGCCAGCTTCTCGGCATTGATCTTGGCGAACGTATCAAGGGCTTCCTCCACCCGGTCCTGTAGGAGCAGGTAGTAGGTGATAGCCAGCCAGTCAGCATCGTCGAAGTTGCGTTTGTACGACAGCATTGTCATGAACTGGTGATACTGCTGATGGAACTTGAGGTTGACGATCTGCCGGGTCTTGCCGAGCGAGTGAGCCCGGGCGTTGACCAGCGGCTTGTACTCCAGGTGCTGGTAGTGATACCGAGCGACGGGATCAATCATCAGCGGCGTGGAGACGAGCGGGCCACTGCCACACATCTGGATCAGGCCATCGGCATGTCGCAAATACTCCTTCAACTCCGGCAGCGTGTTGTGGGCCACGGCGTATGACCAGAGGGTGTTCTGATAAACATGCCGTTCCCTCAGCAGCTTGGTCACCGCCTGGAAGAAGGCCTTGTCCTTCATTCGGAAGGCGATCTTCTCGAGGTTGAGGCGATAGAGGTTCTCGCGGTTCATCAGCGCGAGCACTTGCTCCGGCGTGCCGTCCTGCGAAATGTAATCCCACGAACCCGTATCCACCTTGCTTGGCTTCTCAACCACACTGAACGCCTGCGGCTGGGCAAAGGCGACGTACTGTTCGTTCTTGGCTACGTGCACCGGGAACTGGTCGAACTTGCCGGCAGCGGGGAAGTAGAAGAGGTAGTCGATGGTCTGGGTGCGGTACGGCTCGAGGTCGAGCAACACCGACTTGGTCTGCTGCCCCTTGCCGAGCGGCATCGCCCCGACGGGGAGTTGATACAGCACCGTCAGCTTCTGCCGGGACGATGTGGGGTTGGTCACCACGATCTGGCAGCCGTAGGTGGTGTGGATGAGGAACTCGTCGGTGATGAAGTGGTCGATGCGTTCGCCCCCTTCTTCACGGTAGCGGTCCGACGGCCGGTAGAAGTTCTGGCTGACGAGGATAGGCAGCTTGGTCTTGCTCTCCACGGCAGGTTTGACTTCCTCGTGGAAGGCGATGAGCGGGCTGCCGGGCTTGAGGGTCATCTTGCCGGCCTCGAACTTGATGTCGTGCTTGCCTGCCGTGTAGGGCAGTTCGAGCACGGCCAGGGCGAACATCATCTCGGTGAAGTTGCGAGAGGTCTGGGGGAAGTGCTTCGAGTAGAAGGCGGTATTGCCGGGCTTCTTGACATAGTCGAGCCAGAAGCCGTTGATGCCGACGAGGTCAGCGAGCTGGGCCTCGATGGGCAGGTGGTAATAGTTATTCTCGGCCCACTCCTGGGTGGGGTTGAGTTTGACATAGAGCTGCCGAGCGGGCACACGGCCACGGTCTTCCTTGTAGAAGTAGGCTTCCTTGCCGCCAATCTGCTTGGCTTCGCCACTCGTCACTTCAGACATCTTTTCAAGTTGTTCCTTGTCACGCGAGAGGCCATCCTTGGAATCGGCAAACCCTCGACGTGCCATCCTGCCTTCGCCCTTGGCGGGTGCCATGGGCTTGCCGGCTTCGGCGGGTGCACCGTTCAGAGCGATGCCACCTCTGCCGCCTCCACCCATACCGCCACCACCCAAGCCACCCGCGCCACCCATGGGGCCACCGCTGCCGGGGGCGTTGATGGATGGCATGCCAGCAGGGCGTGAAGCGGCTTCAGACAATTTAATCTGAGCGTTCACACCTCCGAACTCACTGGTGGTGCTCATGTCGCTTCCCTTCACACTTGTATCGAAGAGTTGCAGCATGCGTTCCAGATCGGGCGGCAGCATGCGGTGCAAATCAGAGAGGTGCCTATCAGCAGCAGCCTGCTCGCTGGCGATCCGCTGGGCCAGCAGCACCTTCTCCACGATGTTGAGTCGGGCGTAGACCCAAGGCTCCAGGTAGGCTGCAAGATCGTCGCCCAGCAGCCAATGATCCATGAAGGTCTTGTCCTTCTTGTTGGCAAGGTAGGGCTTGATCACCGTGTTGAAGAACTCCTTGTCCCTCTGAGCGAGGAAGAAGCTCAACTCATGGCAGGCGTACTTCGAATAAAGGGTCCGCTTCTCCTCAAGCTTCAGCGTCGGCCAGTTGAGGAGGAACGAAAACTCGATCAGCTTCGGGTCGTTGGTCAGCGTGCGGTAGAGATTGAAGAGCCGGGCGAACTGGTCATACTTCTCGAACCGGCTGTTGCTGATGTCGGGCATCACCAGTTCCTGTCCCGGGTTCAGCACGTTGATCTGCTTCTGCTGGGTGAAGTGCCCCTTCGGGTCGAGGCCGTTCTTGAGCCGCAGGTCGAGGAAGCTCGCTGGCTGCTCCGTGGTGGAGACCGACTTGGCGGTTGTGTGGATGGGATCAACGACGATGATGTGGACCCAGGCATGGTTGGTCAGGTCCTTCTTCTCGATCTTGATGATGCCTTCGTCGTTCGGCGTGAGGTTGAGAACCACTGCTGCGGCTTCAGCAAGGTAGTCGAGGTTGGAGGTGACTTGCTGGGCACGAGCAGCTTCATCGGCCATCTCGGCTTTACGCTTGGCTCCAGCAGCATCCATGGCTACACCCGGTGCCGGTGCGCCGGTACTGCCGAACGCTGCCCCCTCCGCTGCCAGTTGCTCGGTGGCATCGGTGTTGCGGATGGCCCATGGGTTGAGTAGAATGCTCGGCTTCTCCAGCAGGTTGCCGGGGTACTTCTTCTGTCCCTTGCGATCAAGGACGTAGCGGTACTCATCGCCAATGTCTCGACCCGTGATATGGGCACTGTCATTCCGCCCCGGCACCAGACCCACGAGGCTAACGTCACGTACACGGCTCAGGTTGGCGTAAGGGTTATACTGGGGCAGGTAACGGGTGCCGAAGACCTGCACACGGGCCAGCTTCGACCAGTTAGCGAGCTGGATGGTGAGGTTGCCCTCGCCATCGAAAGTCGTGCGGGCGATACTCACCGGCTTCAGCCCCGGCAGTTGCAGCAGTCGCCCGGCCCCGAAGACATAGCCATCGCTGGTCTTCCCTTTGGTGACGCGAATGCGGATGCGCTCGTAAGCGCTCTTGATGTAGAGGTCATAATCCCCTGCTTCCAACCCGGCGATTTCCAGGTAGCCGGGCTTCAGTTGCAACTTGGAGAGTTGATCCACCACGGGTGTGTTGCCCCGCAGTTCAAAGAGCGCGAAGTCATCCCGCGTCGGCTCGGTGGCATCGCCCACATAGGGCACCGTGATGGCCTCGCCGGCAGCGGCATGTAGCAACTGACGGTAGGTGTGCTGGGCCAGCGGCAGGCTCCAGGTGTGGGCGGTCTCCTCGGGCCCGGTCGCGGTGACGCTCGTGATGTCCTTCAGCTGCCCGAGCATGATGCGGCCATTCTTGTCGCTCTTGAGCACCGTCTGAATGTGTTCACGGAACTCGCGGTGCTTAAGGACCAACCGCACCGGGCGATCAGCCTTGGCTTCGCCGGTCTTGCCCAGCACTTCGATCACATAGTCGTTGCCGAACTTGGCCAGGTGCAGGTCTTCAGTCTTGTCGGTCAGGTCGATGCTGTTGAGGCTGAAGCTCTGGGTGGCATTCAGTTTCACTGCTACGTTCTGCGTCAGGCTCTTTACTTCGCCGGTGAGAATCACCTGTAGCGACTGCAAGCGAGGTGGCACCCGGAACTCGTAGGCCGATTCGCGATCCTCGAATAGCTTGAAGTCGGGCACTTCGGTGCTGGAGGTAATGCCGTCCTGATCAGTCGAGATGAGTCGCAGCCGGACATCCGTCAGCAGTTTGACCGACTGAGGAATGCCATTGATGGCGATGCTGGGCCGAACGATGACCCGGGCCAGCCGCTGGGTGAGCAGACTTTCCCGTTCGAGGTGGATGCCGGCGACGAGATTGTAGCCTTCGCCCTGGTGATTGAGGTAATCGAGGCTCGCAAAGTCGCCGACAGTCACGATCACCGGCTTACGGCTCGGCTGAGTACTAAAGGGAACGAGGATGCTGCCATCCTTGTCGGCATTGAACTCAGCCCCGCCCAGGCACAGCTTGGCGTTCAGCACCGGTTGAAAGGCTTCGTCGTACACCCGCACCGTCTGCCCGGCGGAACCGGTGGTGGCTACGGTGTGGTACTTGCCCTTGCGGATCAGCGCCCGGCTGCTTTTGCCTGCACC
>CAYPJB010000262.1:0-6702 GCA_964410845.1 uncultured Bacteroidales bacterium
CTGGTTCCTGGAACTCAATGTCAGAACCTATGTGATCGACAAGCAAGGCCGCCCAGGCGTATGGTTCTACTCACTGGATTGCAATCAGCCCGTTGCCGTATGGGCGGCTCGTCGGTTTTTCCATCTGCCTTACATGCATGCAAGCATGACGGCGCATGAAGATGCATCTGGTTTCATACATTACTCGTGCCAGCGAAAGGGTTCAGCGGAACCTTCAAGATTCATCTACGCCATCGACAAGACATCTCGCGTTGCTGAACCTCGCAGTCTAGACTTTTTCCTGCTTGAACGATACCTACTTTACGCCAGTACACCTACAGGATTACGAACCGGGCGAGTGCATCATGTACCCTATCCCATGGCAACTGTGAAGCTGAAGCAATGGGATGACCGTGTGCTTTTACTGGATGGATTCCATAGCCCAAGCCGACCGCCAGACCATGCATGCGGTTCACTGGGCGTGAATGTCCAAGTCTATCGCTTGCAACCATGATGCGTTGAGGATTGGGTTACGATCTCCTGTTCATCGTAACTGAGCGATGCGATCCTTGATGGATTGTGGCCAGTTGACGGATTGCTTCGCCAATTGCGTCTTCAACTTGCCATGGAGGACGTTCGCCTTCACTTTGCCAGTATCCATCTGGTCCAGCACCATCTTGAAACGATCTGGACTGCGCATCATTCCGATGAGAGCCAGTTCGAGGTTCTCGCCTTTCAGAAATGTGAGTGCGTCTGCCAGCAATAGTGCAGCTTCAGAATCATGCACATCCACCAGGCCACTGACGGCGCCCATCTGCATTTCTTCGTTGCCTCCAGCGGGTAGATATTTCTTGAGGCGAGGTATGGCAGCATCGGATTTGTCCAACGCGATGATGCGTAACGCATCGTACCGGGTGCCAGTGTTGACTTTCTCGTTATCCGCCATGATGTGAGATTGTTTCAGCAGCCACTGCCAGCGTGCTTGCATGTCAGGTGTATTCAGTAATTTGAGAACGTGTTCATGGGGCCACAGGTCGATCAGCCCCAGGCCATTGATCACGCCACCACCAATCACGACAGCCTGCCAGTCTCGCAGCCTTGCGTCTACGGCTGGCATAGCCACTTCCATCAGACGCTTCAGAATGGCAGGATCATTCTTCTTCGAGGCAAAAATGGCTACACGCCATATCCAGGGGATGCGACGATACTCTTCCTTCAAGTCATCAGGCATGCTGCTTGTCATGGCGACGATCAATTCCGGAGCAAGCTTCCAGTTCTTTTCAATAATGTTCTGTCGTTCACGCTCCGAGAGTTTGTCATCGAGTATCTGTTTGGCCAGGTTAGCTACTTCGGGCTTTTCTCGTGCGGTTCCATCAGCCAGATTCAAACGAAACTCGGCTGGAGCTATGTAGACAGCACGCAGATCCATCAAAGCATTCCTGACAGGTCCCGCCGGGCGTAATTTCACGCGTTGCACTCCGGGCTGCAGTGTGATTCCTGCTGCCACACGAACACGCAGGTATTTAGACCAGCCGCCGGTGCCTGCCACTTCCTGTTGAATGGAAGTGCTTCCGATCTCAAGAATGTAGCGGTTGCCAGCGCTTTCATTGGCGCAGGCCCAATCGAAATAGATGTCGTACCCACCCCTGGTGGGGATATCTACTGTCCAGGAAACGTAGTCGTTCACATCGTGCCAGTAGCCAATGTTCTGGTAGTCATTTTCAAAAGTGATCTGCTTGCCATAGATTTCAGCCTGCGCAGCGGGGAGCGTATGGACACTTTGAATAGCGAGAATGGTGCCGGCGGGAGTGTTTCCGGCAAGTTGCTTGTAGTTCTGTCGCATGCTGCTGAGATAGGCGATGAGGTCATTCATGGCTGCCGGGCTGATTTCTTTTTCAAGCCCTTCCGGCATCAGCGACTTGCCTGTAGCCTGCATCTCGTCAATTTCGGAGCGGAGCAGCGTTTCGCTGCGTCCTTCCTTCCCTTTCAGCGTGATGCTGTTGCCTGCTTCGCTGGCCAGCAGGCCGGTGATCGTTCGGCCATTCCTGGTGACAACGACGTATTCGATGTATCGACTATCGAGGTTCTTGTTGGGGTCGAGAATTTCCTGCAGTAGAAAACTGGCGTTACGGTTCGCCAGTGCTGCAAGGTCTGGACCGACAGAGTGCCCCTGTTCGCCCAGTTGATGACAGACAGCACAAACCTGCGTGAAGATAGCTTTGCCGTGACTGGCATCAGCTTGTTGAGTCGAAGCCTTGCTGTATTCCGCAATAAGTGATGCGCGATTGGAACTGGTGCTCTGGAAGAGTTTCTCTGCAAGAACCTGGATGGTGCCGTCACGTGAACGCAACAGTCGTTGTTTGCTGCTGGCGTCCAGATGATTGACTGGAATACGCTGTGCTGCAACTGCTTCCACCAGCATTTTCTGCCAGACACTTCGGCTCAGGAAGATATCAATCAGCCTGGTGCGAATACCGGGACTGTAACTGAGCCAGGACGTAATCAGTTTGTCAACGGTTTCATCATCTAATCGCTTGGCCAGCAATAATAGCGCGTTTTGTTGCACCAGTGGCGTGTATGCTGGTCCGAGTAGAGTCAGCAGTGAACGCTGACCTGCACGGTAGTCATCCGCGGACTGCCCCGGCCCCAGGATGAGCGACATGGCTGCCAGGCGATCTTCCTGGCTGCGAGACTCATCCTGGATCAGCTTGCGAGCAGCTGCATACATCGGCATCATCATTGAATGATACTTTTCAGGAAGCGAAGACTGTTGCATGAGTGGCAGCGATGCAACGGCCTGGTACTGCCAGCTGGCATAGCCATGTTCGCCAGGCTTTGCCAATTCCTGAAGGATCCTCAAAGCTCGTTGATCATTACCTTGTGCGAGGACTGGAATTATCTGTTTCATGGATGCAGATGAAATCAGATTCTTGTGAGCTGCCTTGCTGACAGCGGAGAGGAATGTGCTGTGGTGTTCAGGTTGAATGGCACTTAGAACGGCTGCCTGCAGATAGACATCTTCCGGATGAGCCAAGAGAACCTCAGACAACAGCGTGCCTGCACGTTCGTCATCCCAGGTGCCTGCAGCCCATGCCATCTGCATTAAGACGGTGATTGGCTCTCGTTGCAATGAAGAAGGCTGCCAGAGGTTGGCGTTCATCAAGGAAGGGAAATTCTTATGGTGCTCTGCAAGACGCCAGGCGATCTTTCGAACCTCAAGTGATTGATCAGTCAATCCCTTCTTCAAGGTTTGTTCATCAAGTGGCTGTAACAGGGCCAGGGTAGACAGGGCTTGTAGCCTTACTTCGGGAAGCTCGCTGTCAAGCAGGTTACGCAAGCTGTCTGCAGCTTTGGATGATGGCTTCCAGAGAAGTTGCATCATGGCGAGATCCCGCTGCGTGCCATTAGGCGAATTCAAGACATCTACAAGTTGGGCTTCATCGAGTTGGTCGAGCCGAGGCATCGTGCGCAATTCGCCATTGGCTGGCCTGATGCGGTAAATGCGTCCCATGGTGCTGCCGGCACGGACATCGAGTTTGGCGAGATCGGCGGGGGGAATCCAGATCGGATGCTCAATCACCAGACGATGCATGTCCAGCACCCAGATGCAGCCATCTGGACCGGTACGCATCTGCACCGGTCGGAACCAGTTATCAGTGCTGGCCAGGAACTCACTGTCCTTTTCATCGCTGGCGCGTTCACCCTGAAAGGTGGCGCCTTGTGGATTGAGTTTCAGTCGGTGTACCAGTAAGTTCACCGTTTCACAGGTAAACAAATTGCCGGTCAGTTGCTTTCCCAGCAAATGGTCCCGATAGACACCCAGGCCACAGGCTGCAGTAGGCCAACCGGGAGGGCCGGAAAGTTCGAAAAGTTGTACTTGTGATTTGAGTGTCAGCAATCGATTGGCATTTTCGCCGATGGGCAGGAAGATACGGTTGCTGGGCGGCTTCAGATAGGCATTGCGACGGAGGTAGTGATCTGGCAACGGATAGTGCACTGCCAGCTCAGTATTGTCACATCCGAACCAGTTATCGAAATCATCGCGCACGCGCCCTTGTTGGGTTTGTCCGCTTGCTGGTTCTAATTCGCCGGTATCGGGCTTGATTCGAAAATCGCGATTGCCCAGGGTATATGTCTTGCCGTTAAAGCTCTTGATCTGGCCGCCAAAGAGACCACAAGAACCATGTACCCAGCCATCCAGGCCATATTCCAGGCTGTTCACACGAGCCTGGAAATTGTGTGTGCCGAATCCGGAGAATAGTTTTTTGACCACATCAGCTTTGCCACTGCCAGTGGTGTCTTCAGCGTAAAGAATGTCTGGTGCTGCGCAGATGAGGACCCCTTTTCGCCAGACAGTTATGCCAGTGGGGAAAGGGATGTTTTCAAGAAAGACCGTAGCTTTGTCGTATTTGCCGTCGCCATTAGTATCTTCCAGCACTTTGATACGCCCGCCGGGCTGCATTTGCTTGAAATCATTCAGGGTTTTGGTGGTGCCTGATGCATCAGGCATGCCAGAGGGATAGTCCGCCATTTCTGCTACCCAAAGTCTCCCATCCGTGCCGAAGGCAATGGCAACAGGGTCTGTGATGAGAGGCTCGCTGGCCACGAGTTCTACTCGATATGACGGTGCAACTTTGATGAGAGAAGCGGACTGCTGAGGCGAAAGTGGTTTCGAGCCAGCGAGTTTTTCAATATGGTAAGGTGGCTTCAGATGAGGTAACTGCTCTTTCACCCTGCTGATGATCTTCTCTTCCAGGCCACTGGCAAGCGGGGCGGAAAGATTGTAGTAGGTCATCGCGCCACCGCCCTCGTAGCCACCTTCTTTTAAAATGCGTTCCGAGGGTATGTAACAGGGTACGTGATTGGCGTAGGCATTCACCCAGAGCCGCTGGGCGTGAAATTCCGTTTTCAGCCGCAATGCATAGTCAACCACCACTTCTCCGGGCAGGAAGACCATCGCCATCTCGTTGCCAAAACTCCATGTCTGCACGGAGTAGGGGATCTCCTTCTCCAGCTTGTCGCCTCGAGTCAGTCGTTCGATCGAGAGACGGGCCTGGTAGCCTATCGCATCATTTCGAGCAGCACGCTCACGCAATTGCTTGTCATCGGGCAGGTTGCTGAGTGGCAGGGTAAACGCAGTATATCTGGCAGTTATGGTGCCTGATAATGGCGCAAGGAAGTTGGAAAGTAGCCTTCGGGCTTCGCTGGCGATCATCCCCCCTTGTTTCTCTGCGAATTCGATATTGTCCTGTCGGTCAGCACGCTCCGGGTTGCTATCTGCTCCGCAACCAATGGAGATCAGTGCTGTGCAGCCTGGATGGTCTGCCTCGATCAGTGAAGCAGCATAGCCAGCCCAATCGCCGGAAATCTTGTTCAGCGCCAGCGTAGTACAGTGGCAGGCATAATTCACCCAAACTGCACGAAGTTTGCCTTTCTCATCATGCACTGCGAGCAGCGGCATGTCGTGATCGACAGGTGCAGCATTTGCCTTGGTGTCGTTCAGACTTCGGGCCGGGTTGGAACCCCACTGTGAAGGTGTGAGTAGAGATGCAGGCCGACGGTTGCGTGCAAATCCGACTGAGCCCATGCCCCACGATAGTCTGCCAGGCTGTCGATTCTTCCATGCTTCCTGAGCAACCGTAACCAGCTTCTGTTGTAATTCCTGTGTGTAGCGATCAATGGTTTTTGCCTGGGCCTCTGGAACAGCAACGCCAAAGAGTGTTGTTAGATATCCCGATACCATCGGAGCGGTGTGCGTATGTGTGACTGTAACCGCTAAACGATCTCGCTTGATGCCTAATTGCTTTTCCAGTGTTTGTGCCAGCTTTTCGACAAAGTCATGGGAGAGGCCACAGACATCAACCGCGATTAGCAAGACGGGTTCGTGCTCACCAATAACCAGAGCTTTAGCCCATATCTTCTGCAGCACCCCTTCATTTTCAGTGCGTCTGAAACCGTAGCCTGAGAGCCTGATGGGATAATCAGGCGTGATGTCGATTCTGGCGACGCCTACGGGAACAGTTGGTGACTGAGCATAGAGCCAGGAAGGAAAGAGTATGAGGCAAAGGCAAGCGACGCGCAGCATGCACGAGCTCCAAGTGGACGTGTGAAGGCAGGAACCACATGCTAACACAGTTGTTGCTGGGCACAAGCAGTCAAATGAAAAAGCACATCGAAGAAGATGTGCTTGCGGTGCTTCGATGAGTGATGGCCTTCACTAAGCCTCGCAAAGCTGCCGCTGCTGAAACCGGCGATAGAGAAACAGGCTACTGGCCATTGCTACGATTGTGCAGGCATACCAGAATGCCGGTTCAGGAACAGCGACGAAACTGAACTGTACCGGAATGGCTGTATCAAGGGAACTATCGGTGAGCGTAGTAGCGTTATAGACTTGTGCCTGGTAGATCTGCACACCACTGATGCTGCTGCCCACATCGAAGTCGAGTTCGCTTGTCGGGGCCGTGTGAGAAACAGTCAGCAAGAGATCCCCACCCATGTAGGTGTAGCTGGCGGAAAAGGGAATCACTGGTCCCCAGCCGTTGGGAGAACCACCAGAAGGAAAACTATTCTCGGCAAACGACAGGCTGCCTGTTCGAACCTGAACCGTGCCTGCCCCCTGGTTGCTCGCCACATTATTGCTCAGCGAGCCAGGAGCAAAAATGGAAGGACCCAGTGCTACATCAAAGTTAGTGACTGAACTGGCAGGGCTGGAGTTGAAGATGG
>CAYPJB010000263.1:0-6681 GCA_964410845.1 uncultured Bacteroidales bacterium
AAGGGCGGACGCCGATCGCCACCTTCGCGTTCACGTGGAGGTTGACGATCCGATGGTCGTTCTCCACCACGAGCAGGTGGAGGAGCAGGGCGGTCGAAGCCGGGACGACGATCTTCAGAACCGCGGCGAGCCTCGGGCCGCTGGCCACCAAAACCACGGGGGCCATACATGCCGGGCCGGGCGAACCCAGGGCGATACATTCCACGATGATACCACTGTCTCATCATCCACGGTCCTTGTGCATAAGGGCTTGACCAGCCACGTCCGCCAAAGCCAGGGCCAAACTGGCCGCGACCGAAATCACGACCGAAGCCTCGGCCAAAATCTGGTCGTCGATCAAAGCCACCAGGACCGCGTGGGCCGAAATCCTGAGATTGAGATCGTGCTTCACCACGTGCATCACGGCCTGGGCCGGGACCACGATCAGGGCCTCTATCGGGACCGCCCTCTCGCCGTCGTTCCATTGTTCGATCCGGGCCACGATCACGATCTGGTCCACGGTCCGCGGTGCGATCAGGTCCCCGCTCCGCTGTCCGTGATTTCAATTGTTGCAATTCGCTGCGAAGCTGAGCCACTTCACGTTCGAGTTTACGAATGGCGTCTTCCTTGCCACCTCGTTCCTGAGCTACCGCAGGGGAAACTGCCACCGCGAGAGCAACCACTGTTACTGCACTCTTCCACATGGTATGAACCTCCAGGGATGCTCTGGGCCGCTCACTCAAGCAGCAGTCGCATCTACTTAGTCAAACACCGGGTAGTCTCAGAGAGTACTTCGGATCTCATCCATTTCTCTTGATGACTAAAGAGCAGATGAAGCTAAGCCACACAACATTATCCATGGAATGCTTCTGCACACTGAATACAACGGCGAGCATAGGGCAATGCTTTCATGCGTTCGAAGGCAATTTCAGTCTTGCATTCCACGCATTTGCCATAGGTTCCTTGTTTGATGCGTTCCAGGGCGGCTTCCACTTCACTCAACGTGAATTCCTGATTGCCAAGCAGATGTTGAGCAAGATACTCCTCCATCGCCTGGTTGCTGACTTCCTGAAAATCCCCTACATGTTCTCCTGCACCATAGTCACCTTCCAGCTTGTGGATTTCACTGGTTTCATTTTCCAGTTCCTTCACATCTTTGCCAAGTCGCTGAGCCAGCGTGATGAGGAGTTGGCGTTGCTGCATCAATTCGGAACGAGTCATGGATAACCTCTTGAGACAGGGGAATAGGTTCAGGTAACATCAGGGTTTTGGTTGGCTAACGCTGCTCCAGGTCGTTTCGCAGTATCGTCTCTGAAACGACACCAACGTGACGAGCAGACACTTTACCATGTTTGAAGATCAGTAGCGCGGGAATTGAAGAAATGTCGTAGCTCTCAGCCAGCTGCGAATTGGAATCGACATTCACCTTGCAGACCTTGAAGTCTCTGGCCAGAGATTCCAGCACAGGATTCATCATGCGGCACGGGCCGCACCAAGGTGCCCAGAAATCGACCAGTACCGGCTCAGTCGAGTCGATAACTTCTTTCTTCCAGTTAAATTCATGCAAGAGCATGGCTACTCCTTTTCAGACATTCATCTCCTTTTATTCTATCCTTCGGCGGGCTTGTGACAAAAGCATTGTGATATCTGGTTTTTCGATCTGCCTAGATTCCTATGATAATGGAGTTGTTCAGTTCGCTGGCTTTGCCGGTATAGCGTCGAGAAGGAATGCGATTCATGTCATCTGTCGTTTGCGTGGTCGGGTTGCAATGGGGCGATGAAGCCAAGGGGAAGATTGTCGATCTGCTGGCGGAGAAGCATCGCATCATCGTTCGCTATAACGGTGGCTCGAACGCAGGCCATACCATTGTGCATGGCGACAAGGTCTTCAAACTCTCCCTGTTGCCGGCTGGCGTACTTCGGCCTGATCGCACTGCAGTGATCGCTAATGGCGTTGTCGTTTATCCACCACGCTTCATCGAAGAGGTTACCAGCCTGCAGCAAGCCGGGGTGACCATCAATGGACACAATCTCAAGTTGAGTGATCGTGCCCATGTGATATTCCCCTACCACATGGCTGAAGAAGCTGCCCACGAAGGGTTAGCCGCCAAGCCGATTGGCACGACCGGCCGAGGCATTGGGACGTGCTATGCTGACAAAGCGGGCCGGACGTATGCCATCCGTGTTGGTGAACTGCTTCAGCCAGAATGGCTGCGGGAACGCCTTAGTCGCATTGTGCCGGTCAAGAACAAGATTCTGCAAGCCCTCGGCTCCTCAGCCCAGTTCGATGCCAACAAGCTGGCCGATGAGTACATCGCTTTTGGTGAAGTACTGAGGCCACACATTACCGACACCACGGAACTGTTGCACCTGGCACTCGCCACGAAGGAAACCATCCTCTTTGAAGCAGCGCAAGGCAGCCTGCTTGATCTTGATCACGGCACTTTCCCTTACGTCACCAGTTCCAGCAGCACCGCCGCTGGCATTGGCAGCGCCGGAGTTCCCGCTCGTCGGCTCACCAAGGTGCTGGGCATTGTAAAGGCCTACACTACCAGGGTTGGTGGTGGCCCGTTCCCCACCGAACTGAACGATGCCATCGGCGAACGTATTCGCAAAGTCGGCAAGGAGTATGGTACCGTCACTGGTCGCCCTCGCCGCTGTGGCTGGTTCGATGCTGTCGCAGTCCGATACACTGCGGCACTCAGCGATGCGGATTCCATTTCGCTAATGCTACTGGATGTGCTCAGTGGTCTGGATGAAGTCAAAGTCTGCACTGCCTACGATGTCGATGGCAAGCGGCTTGATCACTTCCCCAGCGATGCCCAGGTGCTTGGCCGCTGCAAGCCCATCTACACGACCGTGCCTGGCTGGAAAGAAGACATCAGCAAGGTTCGCAAGCTGACGGATCTGCCTCCCGAAGCTCGTCGTTTCATTGATGTCATTAGTGGAGCAGTGGGGCTTCCAGTCTCCATTGTGTCTGTTGGTCCTGATCGTGATCAAACTATCCTGTGCTAAGACATGCCGACGAAGCCACGCTATACTCCTGAAGAACTCAAGAGCTTTGGTCTCGATCCAGACAAGCTTCCCCGGCATGTTGCCATCATCATGGATGGCAATGGCCGTTGGGCCGGGGCTAGGGATGAGGTTCGTACCGTGGGCCATCGCCAGGGGGCAGGCAGCGTTCGACTCGTCGTGGAAGAATGTTGCCGACTGGGTCTCGATCAACTGACGCTTTATTGCCTGAGCTCTGAGAACTGGAAGCGACCACAGGCCGAGATCGACTTTCTGATGGCCTTGCTGAAAGAGTTCCTTATCGAAGAACGACAAGAGATACTTGAACAGGATATCTTATTTACCACCATTGGCCGACGCGACCCATTGCCTGAAGATGTGCTGGCTGAGATCGATACCAATGTGGAACTGAGCAAGAACAACAGGGGAATGACTCTCTGCCTGGCGATCAATTATGGAAGTCGGGTGGAGATTGTGGATGCAGTGCAGCAGATTGCACGAGATGTGCAGGCCGGCATGATGTTACCAGAAGACATTACCGAAGAGACGATCAGCAACGCTCTCTACACCTGTGGTCAGCCTGACCCCGACCTCTTGATACGGACTGCTGGCGAGATGCGCATCAGCAACTTCCTTCTCTGGCAGATCTCTTATTCTGAAATCTACGTCACCGATACCTTCTGGCCCGACTTCGACCGCATCTCCCTCTTTCAGGCATTGCGTTCCTTCGGACGAAGGGAACGTCGCTTTGGCGGCCTGATCGATATGGCACCTCAAAAGTAGGCAAATGTTGTGGCTCGGTCGGATGGCCGGCCACAACATTGTTGTTTGACTACTTCTTAACTCGTTTGTAATCGATGGTAAACTTCACTTCCCATTTACCATCTTTTTCTTCGCTCATGACAAATGACATCTCATCGTCATTCTTCCAGGTATTGACATCCTTGAACTTGGCTGGTTTGCCTTCGTCATTGACTCCGGTGCCTACAGAAGTCATAGTCTTGGTGGCTGCATCCCAGGTGCCAGTCATGGCCATATGATGAGGTGACATGCTGTCGATCCAGGTGGAAACGTACTGTTTCTTGATCGGGTCGTACCCGCAGGTATCGCGGCCTTCAAATTTCATGCCGCCGAAATCGCCCTTGAATTTACCCGTGACCCAGAAGTCGCCCAGCATCTCGTAAGAGTGGGTACACTTCATCTCCGTGCCCATCATCTTCATGGTGCAGTCCCATTCGCCTACCATCTTCTTGAGGTAAGCATGCTCCGCACTGGGCTTGGGCATTTCCGGCTGCTGGGCAAACGCACTGGTTGCCAGGAACAACATGGTACAACAGACCATCGATACACGACGACACATAACACGACTCCTCGAACGAGGTGAAGAAAAGACTTGGCGTAGAGAATCTATTTGAGGCAATTCGAGTGGCTAGTGAACAAGTGGAAGAATCATATTGAACGTGGAAAGAGTCAAATCACACTGCCACCAGCATCAATCAAGAGCTGTCGTGACTCTGAACGATGGCACGGGGCTTCATCAGCACAATAGCTGCCAACCGAGAAGTTGGTTTGCCTGGATAACAGGCATGCGATCCTCACCAATCGTGGAGAATAGTAGATCCAAGCATAGCAGAGTACAGAACAAATGCTAAAGAGTTCGGTCAGATATTTGGTCATGCACTTGTTCCCAGTACCGCACGTGCCTCCATCGTCTTTGGTGCCTTGATTGGGTTCTCGTGTGCGCGGTTTTCATAATTAGGGGCGGGGGTGATGGTGGCTGGGGTTGCTATGGCCTTTGGTTCGATGGGTTCCGCTGCCTCGGACACTGGCTTCGCTTGATTCTTTGCAGGCTTCATTGGAACATCGTGTGGTGGCGTCTTCGCGGGTCGCACGTTTTCTGATGCAGCCTTCTCATGGAGTTCGGCCCGATCACTGGTAAAGTTCATGTGGAATTGTTTACCGATGGGACCGAGCTTGTGGCGGATGATGGTGACGACCCGCTGGGCTACCGCCTTCGGATGGTAGTGCATGGCCAGGGCGAACGGGCAGAGGTCGGAGCCGATGCGGGTGAAGTGGCCATAGGCTCGGCATTCGTGAAAGCCTTGCGAGCGGGTGATGAGGATGGTGCACTGGAACCGCTCCGCCAACTGGTGCAGTGTTGACCAGAACAAGCGGCTCAGTTTGGCATCAGCCGATGGGGCTTCGCTCAGCAGTTCATCCAGTCCATCGATCATCAGGCAATGAGGCTTCTGTTGAATCAGCCCTTCTTCGATGCATTCAAGCAGCATCTGGTAGACCATCCGACTCTGTAGCGGCTGGGCTTCATAGTCGAATGTCATGGCATGCAACTGCCCAAAATTCGCCCGCTGCTTCTGCAGGAACAGATCACGGCTCTGCACCTGTCGTTTGCTGGAGAGATAGAGAACCGTCCGTTTCTTGTTCTGTTCAGTAATCCGCTGACTGAGCAGTGCCAGCAGTGCCGTCTTGCCCACAGCGGCGTAGCCATCCAGCAGGACCACCTGGTTCCGAGGCAACAGGCCCTCGAGCAACCATGCTGAACCATTCGAGTTCTCCACCGGCGGACGAAGAGCAATCACCTGACTCATAAGGCACCTCGTTAAAAAGAGATGCCCACACTGTAGAGACGAATGAGTGTACATGTCTCGCCGTTTGTGCGAGCGTGAGACAGATTGAGACAGCTTCGTGTGGAGACGGATTATGCAGAATCACCCGCAAATACAGGGCGATGGTGAGGAGGAGAGAGCAAAAGTGGTGCAACATGTGCGCAAGATTATTTTTTGTGTTGACAGCCACCTTAGGGAGGGTGGGTCGGGCGCAAAGTCATCATGGAACAAGCGCTCTCGCGAATCGAAAGCTCGCCCCACCAATGTCTCTCCAACGTCTCAGAATTTTTGGGATGAATCGTCACAACAGCCTACCTTGCTGGTACAGGGAAGTGTATCAGGAGATTCACTATGCCCGCCTTGAATAAGCTTCTCGTGGTCCACTCAATGACGCCACACCTTCGTCAGCATCAGAAGCTGGCGTTGATTTTCACCTGGGTTCTTGGTTTATACTTTCTGGGGATGGCTGCGGAGAACTGGCGGTCGGAAGAATGGGCACCCCATTTTACTGTTGGCATGCTGTTTCTGATCGTCGCATGCATCCAATGCCTGTTCCTGGTTGGATACCACATTTCGTTCCACATTGATGGCGAGAAGAGACAGATCGTTCGAGTCCGACAGTTCTTTGGTTGGACGTGGCTTCGCGTTTTCCCGGCAGATCAATTCGAACTGGTGGAAATGTATTCCATGACTGGTAGCCCGATAGCAGGGGGCTACCTGCAACTACTGGGTAAAGGCATTCGGCTTCGTCTGGTCTACTGCCCGTCGGGCCAGGGCTTGCGTGAACAAGGGGAGCAGATCGCCAGCATCCTGGGTATGGACTTCAAGCATGACGAAGTAGTTGAGTCACAGCGGACTGCTACCTGGCTGGAGAAGCAACCCGTCTGGCTGGTGGTACTGACCGCTCTTGGTACGATCCTCGGCCTGGGTTGCCTGGGAGTATTCATACTCAATCGGCTGCTGGCGTAGGACTCGGTGAACCAAGACCAGAGCCTACGATACCGAAAACACTGCCAATTCCATAACGTCTGTGCCACGGAAGTGCGTGTACTCACGCTCTTCCGTG
>CAYPJB010000264.1:0-6654 GCA_964410845.1 uncultured Bacteroidales bacterium
GGTCGTTCGCTTCTCAGTCTTCACGCCTTGCGACTACTTTTCGGCATCATTGGTATTGTCTGGCTGCTGAGCTATATGGGGCATGTGCAAGAATTCTTCAGCTTCGAAGGCTGGTTCGACCGCGCTGCCTTTCTCGAAGCGGGCAATCTGGCTGATAATCAGAGCTGGTCACTGATCTATCTGGTAGCTCACGACAGCAATCTGCTGGCGGCCTTCTATTGGGGCTCCATCGGCATCCTCGCGATGTTCACCCTGGGCATCTTCACCCGACTGACCTCGATACTTTCGTGGCTCATCATCGTATCCTTCACCGCCAATCCGCTCATCGAAGCCGATACCGATGTCTTCCTTCGCATGGCATACTTCTACCTGATGATCGGATATGTCCTGATTGGCTTGCTTGATTCGCGCAGTCCCCTGGAACTTGTACTCGGTTCGTCTCAGCATTGGCTCTGGAACTGCTTGAAGGCAGAGAATTCTTCGGAATACAGCAGTGCAGCCAATCTAGCCATACGCCTGATGCAGCTGCATTTTGCACTGGCCTTTGTCATGATGGGGCTTCACAAGCTTCAGCTAATGGAATGGTGGTCGGGAGTAGCATTCTGGTACCCCATGCATCGTGCCTCGACACTGTCCGTTGAAACCATCAACGATATGCGTACTCGTTCCAGCAGCTACCTGAACTTCATCAGCTTTGCTGCATACTGCGTGCTCGTTTGGCAGATCTTCTTCCCAACCTTTGCCTGGCGCACCGGGTGGTCGCGAATCGTTCTGCTCGGTGGAGCTGCAGCCGGCATGATTGGCTTGATGATTATCTATCCCATTCCTTTGCTAGGACCGGTTTTCTTCCTGTTATGCCTAGTGTATCTGACCGATGACGAATGGAGCTGGGTACTTTCTCCCCTGCTTCGCTTGGTCAATGGCAGGGCATAAGGCATAATAACTGCAGACTTCTCAGATGACCTGGAAGGAATGTTGCATGCGCTCGGCTGGCATCTTGACTTCGATCTCACTGACTCTGTTGGCACTGGTTTGCACTGGTTGTCCGCCCGCACCGCCACCCGTGAATACTGCGCCGCCAGCACCGACTTCTGTTGCGGTCGATCCACTCAAGGTGCGGATGGAAGAAGCCTTTGATCTCGTCATTAAGAGGAAGCTGGATCCCAGCCATGGCTTCTGGACGATCTTCCACGGGATCCTGGGGCTTGGACCTGAGATTGATCTGTACGATCCGAAGACTGGCAAGCCCACCATGAAGGCCCTCGATCATATTCGTCTAGGCTTGGAAATGCCAGGCTTACGATTTGATAATCGTGGCCAGGGTCTCGATGTTTTCACAGCTACTGATAAAGATCGTTTCTTTGCCCAGGGACACCAGGATCAATTCGTGGCAGAGATGGCCCAGTGGGGTGTTCCCAAAACACTGCCATTCAAAGTGGATGGCAAGGATTACACTTTTGCCGACTTCGTTGCCTATACCAAGTATCGTGCGAGCGTCACCCGCAAGCAGGAACTCGCCTGGGCACTGCTCATCATTGCTGAGTACGAAGGGACCAATCTGAACTGGACCAACCAGTACAACGAAACGCTGACAGTCGAAGACATCGTTTCGTACGAACTTAATTCACCACTTGACCCAGAAGAAGCTATCAAGATCGGCCAGCTTCCACTGGCATGTGGCGGCACCCATCGACTCTTTGGCCTCAGCTGGGCACTGCACATCCACCTGACGAATGGCGGCAAGCTGACTGGCATCTGGAAAAAGACCGCGGAACGCTTAGCGACTCTCAAAACCACCGCCAAGAATACCCGCAATGCTGATGGATCGCTTTCGACCAACTATCTCTTCAAGAAGGGTGAAGAAGCCAACCCAGGATTGAGGCTTTCTACCACGGGCCATACCTTTGAATGGTTAGCCTTGGCACTGACAGACAAGGAGTTACGCGAGCCATGGGTAGAAGAGGCTGCAAGCTATCTCACTAAACTGATCATGGATTTAAAGCAGGACCCTGTCGAAGGTGGATCGCTATACCACGCAGTGCATGGATTACTTATCTACTACGCTCGAGTGTATGGCACAGAGAAGTTGGGAGCTTACACCCCTTACGTTCGACTCGCTCCGGATTGCAAGCCTGTGGAATGGAAGGGAACTTCGCCACAACCACCTGTTGCACAACCAACCACTCCGCAAACTACTTCGCCAAAGAAGTAGCTGTTGTGGTTGGTTGTCTTGTCGATAATGCTGTGGGATGTGTAAAGTTGAGCCTGGCATAAGCAAGCCAGGCAAAGCTGATCAGGATCACTGGCACCATTACTATGACCAGCCATTTACCGCTAACCGTGGCTGGTGGCTTTTCGCTCGACATGCTCGTCTCCTTTTCAGTCATCTTATAGCTTCGTTCCCTGCAAGAGATAGCTGGGGCGAAGGAATGTAAAGTATGGACCATGTTTGGTAAGAGTTGTGCAGCCGAGTTGCTTGAGGCAAGCTTCATACTCAGTCGTGTACGATGTATCGATCAATGCCAGTTTGCCACCAGGCTTCAGTACTCGCCACATCTGTTCAATCACTTGCTTCCGTTCATCTTTTAAAGACACGTGATGAATGGCCCAGCTACTGACGACTACATCGAAACGACCATCAGCAAAGGGAAGGTCTCTCATGTCGCCAATGTGCAGTTCCACTCGTTCAGCCACATTGGCTCGCCGGGTATTCTCTTCAGTAGTTGTAATCTCATTGTCTGACTGAACGGAAGATTGCCAGAGATCAATCCCGACTGCCCGTCCAGTTGTCAGCTTGCTCGCGATGCCAATCAGCAACAGCCCCCTGCCAGAGCCGACATCGAGAACCTGTTCGTTGCCTTGCAAATAAAGCTGAGAAATGAGCCGATCACGCAAAACCAGCTTGCCATGCCTGCTGCCATACAGCATGACGAGGCCTGCAATAAGGAAAGGCATCCCCAGAAAGAACAGCAACGGTATTACAACACGGGTAAAGCCGATTGGCCAGCTATCAGCGAATTGCCAGAAGATGAATGAAAGAAAGAAGGCAGAACAGCCAACTATGACAAATCTACGTACTACGTGTGGGTAATCAACTCCATAATCAGGCTTCAAATGCAACGGTGATGGAAGCATCGCTAACTACATTCTCTGCTTGGCAGGTGCCTTGTGTGTAAGGTACAATCTGGTTTTGAAGATTCATCCCTGGTGCATCCATGATTCGCTTGATCCTGGTATTCCTTGCTGCTGGTCTTACTCTTCTCGCAGCCTGGGCTGCTTCCTGGTCTAGCACTGCAACCTCTATTTCGACGTTACCAGTCGCAGCACTGCAAGTCGGTTTCGCTGAACGGGACATCACTCCCGAAGTGGGAAAGGATAAGCCCCCCGTCTACATGGCGGGCTTCGGGCAGAACCGCATTGCAGACGGTGTTCAGGACCCCTTGCTCGCCCGTGCCGTTGTGCTGAGCGATGGCACCAGCAAGATAGCACTCGTTTCGCTCGACATTGTTGGCTTCTTCTATCCCAATGCACTGAATGTTCGTGCTGCATTGCCCGGCTTCGCACATGTGGTGGTTAGCAGCACACATAACCACGAAGGGCCCGATACCATGGGACTATGGGGGCCAAACCCATTCAAGAATGGAATCAACCCCGCATACCTCAAACGTGTCGAAGACCAGGCCATTGCTGCAGTGCAGGCTGCTGAGAAAAACCTGACTCATGCATCAGCGAAATTCGGCAGCCAGAAGGCACCTCAACTGCTGGTTGATAGCCGCGAGCCCTACATCCTGCATGATGACCTGTACGTCATCAAGTTCGAGAAACCTGACGGCAAGCCGCTAGGCATCCTCGTTAACTGGCATTGCCATCCGGAGACACTGGCCGACAAAAACACCAAGATCAGTGCTGACTATGTAGGTTACTGCTGCGAAGCCTTGCAAAAACGCCATCAATGCCCGGTCGCCTACTTCACCGGCACCGTCGGCGGACTCATGACGACGCTCAACATCAAAATTCGTGATGAACAGGGAACCTTGCTGCCATCCAAAACACTTGCTCAAACTATCGAGTACGGCAAGCAACTAGCCAAGGTAGCTGACCGGGCGATTGTCAATTCAACAGCCGTGAACCTGACTCCCTTGCAATACAAACGACAAGAGTTCTACATCCCGCTTGCAAATCCACTCTACAAAGCAGGCCGGACGATGGGAGTACTGGATCGCGATGCCTATCAGTGGAAAGGTGATCCGATCAAGCCAGGCGACAAAATGCCACCACGCGTTTCGACTGGTGACATTGCCATGCAAACAGAAGTCAGCCTGCTGACTTTCGGCGATGTTCAGATTGCCTGTATCCCGGGTGAGATCTATCCAGAAACAGTCGTAGGGGGAACGCCCGATCCTGCTGATCCGGGCGCTGACTTCCCCAATGCACCCATCGAGCCAACCATCTTTTCGAGCATGACTGCCAAGCACAAGATGCTCTTCGGCCTGGCCAATGATGAGATTGGTTACTTTGTTCCCAAGCGCCAGTGGGATCAGAAAGCTCCATTCTGCTATGGCCGCAAGAAAGATCAATACGGCGAAGAGAACAGTTGCGGACCTGACACAACACCAATCGTGTGCGAGATGTTTCGGCGGCTAGGGAAATAGTTTTCCTATCCTTCTATGCTGCCGAGAGCATCTTCTGGCTCGTTCGTCAGCTCTCGATAGGCTGCCCAAAGCTTCTTTGTTACCGGACCAGCTTTGCCTGTTCCGATTGTGCGACCGTCCACGGTGGCAACAGGCACTATCTCGGCTGCAGTTCCCGTCAGGAAGCATTCATCGGCCGTGAAAACATCAAAACGGGACAACGTACATTCATGCACTTTGATGCCATGCTGCAAGGCAATGTTGATCACACAGCGACGTGTGATGCCATCCAGGATGCCTGCATCAATCGATGGGGTAAGTAATTCGCCTCGTTTGATGAGGAAGATGTTATCCCCTGAACACTCTGAGATATCACCCTTGTGATTGAGCATCAGTGCTTCCTGGCAATTGCTCAGTGTCGCTTCCATGCGTGCCATGACATTATTCAAATAATTGAGCGACTTTACCCGCGCATTGGTAGCTGCAGGGTGATTGCGAACAGTAGCCACGGTCGCAACGTTCAGGCCATTCTCGTAGCTTTCTTTGGGATAGAGGCTGATGGTATCGGCAATGACGATCAGGGTCGGTCGCTCACATTTACGGGCATCGATGCCCAGATTGCCTACACCACGAGTAATGAGCGGTCGCAAGTATTCGCAGCCGGGGCTGAGTTTCACTGTTTCCAGGATCGCTTGTGCCACTTCTCGCTGCGTCCAGGGCGGAATGAGATTAATAGCCTTGGCACTATCAAAGAGTCTTTCGACGTGAGCTTTTAACTTGAAGACTTTGCCATGGTAGACGCGGATGCCTTCGAACACCCCATCGCCATAGAGCAGACCATGATCGTAGACCGAGATCTTGGCGTCTTTCTTGTCGTAGAACGTGCCGTCGATGTAAACTTTCATGGTGTCACTTTCGTTGGTGTCATCGAGCGGCTGCTTCCGTCAGGCGCTCATCAGTTTCAATCTTTCTATACCCGCAGGGGCTGGCTGTCCCGCTTCTTGCGCGCTGATCAGCTTGCCGCGCTGCATGTGCAGCACGTTGCCCGTCTGCATTGCCATTTCCCTGTTGTGCGTCACCATGATGATGGTTAACTTCTCTTCCCGGTTCAGTTCCAGCAGGAGCCGAAGCACCTCACCACCTGTGTCTGCATCCAGATTGCCGGTAGGCTCATCCGCCAGGAGTATCTGAGGATTGGCAATCAGGGCACGTGCGATAGCTGCACGCTGCATCTCACCACCGGAGAGTTCGCGTGGCTTGTGCCGAAGCCGATGTCCCAGTCCTACCCTGTCGAGAATGGCCTGGGCAGCCTTGAGTTGTTCCCGACGATGCCCGAGCCAACTGAGCACCGAATGATGAATCAGGCCAGGCATCGATACATTTTCAAGAACCGAAAACTCCGGGAGCAGGTGATAGAACTGAAAGATATAGCCAAAGGTTCGGTTACGAAGGAGATCCCGTTCACTGGATGAAAGATTGTCGATCCGCTTGCCCTTGAGATAAATGGCACCTTCATCAGGCTTATCGAGGGTACCCAGAAGATGCAGCAGCGTACTTTTCCCGGAACCGGAGGTACCGACGACGCTGACGAAGTCCCCGGCTGCTACGTTCAAGTCCACCCCTTGCAGCACCGGTATCTTCAGCCGATGCTTGTGGTAGCTTTTCACCAGGTTTTCCGCTCGCAGGTGATCAGTCATAGTCATCTCTCTTTATCAGCCCAACGCGCTAGCGAGGGACGTTGTGCATTGGCTCAACCCACCCTCGCTAACGCGTCGGGCAGGTATTCATTCCATACTTAATCAAAACGCAATGCTCGTACCGGATGCAGCATCGCAGCACGCATGGCGGGAAGCACACTGGCAGCTGTCGCGATGGCGATGGCTCCCATATTCACCCAGAGCAGCATCCAGAAGTTCAGTTCCACCGGAATCTTGTCAAAGAAGTAGATATCCCTGGGGAAGACATCTTGCCCCGTCATCTTCGACAGGAACCGCTCAATCTCATTGATATGATTGGTGAAAGC
>CAYPJB010000265.1:0-6653 GCA_964410845.1 uncultured Bacteroidales bacterium
GGAGGCGGAAAGTGACATGGCCCCATAGGTACGACCATGGAATGCACCGAAGAAACAAACCACATTTGGTCGGCCCGTGTGATGTCGGGATAATTTGAGGGCTGCTTCAATGGATTCGGTGCCACTGTTGGTGAAGAAGACTTTCTTGGGCGACGAACCTGGCGCCAGCGTTGCTAATCGTTCTGCAAGGAGCAGTTGTGGTTCGTAGTAGAAATCAGTGCCGGACATATGGATCAGCTTGTTCGTCTGATCGGTAATAGCCTTCACCACCTCGGGATGACAATGACCCGTTGAAGTGACAGCGATACCAGCTGTGCAGTCAAGAAACAGGTTGCCATCAATATCTTCAATCACGCAGCCGCTTCCGCGTGCTGCAACGAGAGGGTACCCTCGCGTGTAAGACGGGGAAACGACTTTCGCATCCCGTTCAAGGAAAGCCTTGGCTTTCGGACCGGGAGGTGGAATCCTGAGAATTGGCGCTGCATGCTGATCAAGCTGCCACATAGGTCATCCTTGAGAGAGAAGGAGATGATAGCAGTTGTAAATCCACTCAGATGATAACCAATAAGTCTGCGTTGGCTAGCCGAGATGCATCACTCAATATTTGTAATGCATCCAGCTGCCTGGTTTTATCGACAGGTGAACAATTCCGAAGGGTGCGTTAGTCGCCCTTTTACCCCAGTAATTCTTTAATCACATGTGCTGGTTCCACACCAGTCAGTCTCTGATCCAGACCCTGATAGCGATATGTGAATCGTTCGTGATCAATTCCGAGTTGATGCAGGATGGTAGCATGGAAATCACGAATGTGGACTGGGTCTTTTACGATGTTGTAACTGAAATCATCGGTTTCCCCATGTGCATAACCAGCACGTATGCCACCGCCAGCCATCCAGATCGTAAAGCAGCGTGGGTGATGATCACGTCCATAGTTGGTCTTGCTGAGCTGGCCTTGCGAGTAGATGGTTCTTCCGAACTCGCCACCCCAGATAACCATCGTGGAATCAAGCATGCCTCTCGACTTCAGATCTTGTATCAGGCCATAACAGGCTTGATCAACATCCTTGCACTGCATGGGCAAACGACCGGAAACATTGGAGTGTGTATCCCAGTTGTTGTGATACACCTGCACGAACCGGACACCGCGCTCGACCAGTCGCCGAGCCATCAACGCAGTATTGGCGAAGGTGCCAGGCTTTTTCGCGTCGTCACCATAGAGCTTGAACGTGCTTTCAGGCTCTTTGTTGATGTCGGTCAGTTCCGGTACGCTGGTTTGCATGCGGAACGCCATTTCGTACTGCTGAATGCGCGTATGTGTTTCAGGATCCCCAACGAGTTTATAGTTGATCTCGTTTAGTTGTTTGAGGCCATCAAGTGTCTTGCGGCGGATGTCGGTCGGTACGCCAGGAGGGTTGTTGATGTAAAGAATCGGATCACCTGCCGAGCGGAATGAAACAGCAGCATGTTCACCGGGCAGATAGCCAGATTGCCAGAGCCGGGCAGAGATGGCTTGAACCTGTTCGGTATTGCTGGGCTTGGCCACCATGACCACGAACGTAGGAAGATTCTGGTTGAGGGCGCCGAGGCCGTATGACATCCATGCCCCGAGGCAGGGTTTGCCTGTCACCTGGTTACCAGTCTGGATATAGGTGATGGCTGGTTCATGATTGATGGCTTCGGTGTGCATGCTGCGCAGAAAGCACATGTCGTCTGCCATTTTGGCTTTCCAGGGCAGAAGTTCACTCAACCACATTCCCTGCTTGCCATATTGCTGGAATTTGTATTTGGACGGCGCGATGGGGAAGCGAGCCTGGCCCGAAGTCATCGTCGTCAGTCGCTGGCCCTGACGGATAGAATCGGGCAGGTCTTTGTCGTAAAAGTCGTTCATCTTCGGCTTATAGTCGAAGAGATCCATCTGAGGCGGACCACCTACCATGTGCAGGTAGATGATGTTCTTACATTTGGCGGGAAAATGTGTTTGGGGCAATGCAGCGCCGATTCCAGTTTTACTTCCTGTAATGGGTTTAACCGGATCGCTGGCTGAAGCCTTGCCTGACATCAAACTGGCCAATGCCGCCCAACTGACAGCGTTCATGCCTCGAGCAAAGAACTGGCGTCGAGTTTCTGAGCGGACATAGTCGTGGAAGGTGGATTCGTTAATCCAGTCATTCACAGGAAGTTGCATGGGGAAGCCTGTGGAGAAAGCAATCAGGTAGGTTGTCTACATTATAGCAGATAATGGAAGTGTCGGCTTTCCCCGGTAAAGGCTTAGATGATGTGCCTATTCCAGCGCAGCTGGTACGGGCACGCTATTAGCTATTTAATCTCGAACTCCGATGGACTTGGAGGATTTTCGGATTCTACATCTACATAGGTGTAACGTTCGCCCAGCCGAGATTCGCCGCTTGCCGATTTCGGCCAATCGTAGCACTCCATTTTCACTGGTAACCCACCCTTTTTATCGAAGTACAGCACCACCTTCATGAACGCATACTTGTCTCGTACCAGCATCGGATGATCTGCTTCCACGCATCTGCAATCGTAGACATGTTTCTTGCCACTCAGAGTGATATCAAGTGTCGTGTCGTAATATTTCACATTCGTTTCAGTCAGTTTGCTTTCCTTTTCCCATGAGGTCATCAGGCGATCTATCATATTCTTCAGGCCCGATTCCAGGATCGTGTGTCGGCTTTCCTTCATCTTGATGCTTTCATTCGGATCCAGCACTTTCTTGACGAAGAGCTGTTTGACGATGAGTTTGCCGTCATTCTTGCCAGTGACATAGGCTGCCTTGCGACCACTCTTCAGTTTGGGTTCGATCCATTCGATGCACACGCTGAAGGGTTCGTGCATGATTGCCAGTTTCATGTAGTTTTGCTGCATTTCATTGTCGATGAATTCATCGCGCAGATAAAGGCAACGGTATCCTGCCATCTTGTTGAGTTGTTCTTGCGCACGAGTTCCCAGCGAGAGCGCTTCACTGAGGTCACCGGACTTCGTCTCAGAAGTGCCACTCGTACCAACACTGGCACCGTGAACGCTCTTATCAAAGAGACCGGATGACCAGGCAAATCCCAATCCGCCGACGAGGATGCCCAGAAGGACCAGCCCCACTTTCATCCAGGTATTCTTCATCATCTCAACCTCCATGTCCTTCGCAAACTTCCTCTTTGCTCATACCATTTTCAGTGGTTGATGTACATGCCATTCAGTGAGTGAGCTCATGCAGGTGTCTGCCCTTCAAGTCATTCCCATAGTCTCCATGCCCTTTGCCGAGAATACTTTTCTCGTCCATCTGCACGGTGGAAACGAAGCCATCGTCGTTGATCCCGGGTTAGAACCCGATGCCATCCTCCGTCAGGTGAAAAAGCGAAATCTGTCGATTGTAGCCATTCTGAACACACATGGGCATGCTGACCATATCGCCGGCAACGAAGCCATGAAAGAGGTATTTCCCGATGCTCCACTCATGATTGGTGCTGGCGATGCTGCGATGCTGACTGATCCGGATTTGAACCTCAGTGCGCCGTTTGGAATGCGGTTGACGAGTCCTGAGGCTGATCAATTATTGCATGATGGAGATGTGCTGAATCTTGCTGGCATGACAATCCTCGTACGCGATCTTCCCGGCCATTCACCAGGGCATGTTGTCTTCATCATCCAGGATGTGAAACCCACGATGGTGCTCGCTGGTGATACACTTTTTGAAGGCAGTATTGGACGTACCGACTTTCCGGGTGGCAGCCTGCAACAACTCCTGAATGGTATTCGGAATATCCTCTTTACCTTGCCTGATGAAACGATGGTCTTTCCAGGTCATGGTCAAGCAACCACCGTAGGGGTTGAGAAGGAGACGAATCTGTTCTTGCAGTAATTCAACTGAATGGATTAGCCCCAGAGCAGCAACAACATCGATACGATGAGTCCGAGCAAAAACACCAGGCACGAAACAATCATGGCTGGTGAAAAGAAGGATGGACGTTGAGACTGCCCAAGAGCTAATTGACGCAGGCGTTGTTGATACTGCACTGTAGCAATCATGAGAAATACAGAAGCGAAAGCTGTCAACAGGATGCCACCAGCATGCCCACCTTCGACCCAATTAATTCCCTTGAGCAATCGAGCTTCATGTAGGGCTTCGGTTCCCTTATCCAGTGCCAACCCGGCAGTGATTACAGCGAACGAAGTGCGCACCCAGGATAGCTGGGTGCGTTCGAGTGCCCACTCGGTTCTCAAATAAGCGAGATCCACTCGAGGATCACCAGGAACAGAATCTGAAGGTGGAGTTGTCATGTTGCGATGCACGTTATCATCAAAGTGTCGGTATTCCAAGTACATTAGTAGTGTTCAGTTATGAGATTACACCATCGTGTTCCAGCGACTCCTGACGAGTTACCATCGCAAACAGGTGGTAGTCTTGCTAGGATGTGATTCTCAAGAACAATGGCTCATCTGCCTGGATCAGTCGAATGTCAACAAGAAACAATCTGCCTGAATCGAATGTTAAATCAGCCCAGTCATTTTCATTTCAAACGCTTCTCTTTCTTCTACTCGGGCTTGTGGCGTTTGCAGGAGCGTACTTTCTTACCATGCAGTTTCGGGATGGCGCTAAAGCATTGTCATCAGAAAACGTTCTGAATGGTGACAGCAAGCAAGAGGTAGGCAACCCGCCTCCGGGAATGGTCTACATTCCTGCTGGTGAATATGTCATGGGCAATAGTGATCCGAAGGATAATGCCAATGAGCGGCCGACACGTACGATCAAGTTATCAGGTTTCTTTATGGATGTCACCGAAGTGACGAATGCTCAATTCAAGGCATTCGTTGATGCTACAGGATATGTGACCACAGCTGAAAAGAAGCCTGATTGGGAAGATTTGAAGAAGCAGTTGCCCCCTGGGACGGCCAAGCCTGACGATTCCAAACTGGTAGCAGGTTCACTCGTTTTCACGCCTCCCACGAAAGCGGTGCCAACCAACGACATCACCCTTTGGTGGACGTGGACTCCCGGTGCATGCTGGAAGCATCCCGAAGGGCCAGGTTCTGATTTGAAGGATCGTGAGAACCATCCGGTGGTGCATGTGTCCTGGTACGATGCAGAAGCATATGCCAAGTGGGCTGGGAAACGGTTGCCATCTGAAGCAGAGTGGGAGTACGCCTCTCGCGCTGGTGCTACCGGCAAACGGTATACCTGGGGGGATGAGCCACTGACGGACGAGGTTGGCAATCGTGCCAATATCTGGCAAGGTACGTTTCCGCATCTTAATATCAAAACCGATGGATGGGTGCGAACATCACCAGTGAAAACCTATCCGGCTAATGCCTACGGCCTGTACGATACAGCAGGTAACGTCTGGGAATGGTGCAGTGACTGGTATCGTGCCGATGAGTATTCTCGAACCATGAATGCCAAACAGAACCCACCAGGTCCCTCAGATAGTTGGGATCCGAACGAACCCTACACCCCCAAGCGGGTCGTGCGTGGTGGATCGTTTCTCTGCCATAAGAATTACTGTGAGAGCTACCGGAATGCAGCACGTCGTGGTACATCACCAGACACGGGAATGTCACATACCGGCTTTCGATGTGTACGCAATCCTTAACTGACCAGTCTAGAATCTGATACCTATACCGACGTTGGAAAAGAACCGACTGGATTGGTCATTCAATCCCCAGCCGAGACGAACGCCGATTTCGAAATTCTCCGTCACAAGATAATGAACACCAGGACTGAAGTACTGACGGTTCAGCATCTCGGCTTTATTCGTAGAGAAGATTCCAAAGTATTCGGCATGTACGTTTATTCGCTCACCTAACGGTACTTTTAGAACAACGGATGGTGCCCACTCATTGAAGTGGTCATTTTCTTCGGTTGCAAGAACGTAGCGAAACGCAGCATCAAGCTTCATCCCTTTCGGGAGTTCCCAGCCGAACGCATACGTAGAAACAAGCTGGGTATTAGTCGTCTTGCCGCTGGTCGGCGTGAAAGCCTGAAGGATCACAGCACTTTCGGGCAACCAGCTTTCTGAATCAGTCAAGCGGTATTTGATTCCATAACTGATGTTGCTTTCACTTTCCAACGCCTTGCTTCTCTGCAATTCATCGCCTCCCCCCTCGCTACCGGCTATATCACTGCCAATGCCACCAATTTCATAGTTCGTTCCCAGTCGCAGTTCCAAGCGCTTACTGACACCTATGCGCAAGAGTGCTTCCGGAAAGCTGTTGGTTTCCTTGTAGCCACGATTATCCAGAAACGACCAAGCTGATTCAAAGATGAATCGGCCCTTGCCAGTGGTAGTGGTTGATGGGGTAAACGAATCACGGTCGGTTTCGATTTCATCACGACGTTCTTCTCGTTCATCTGCAATCGCATCTTCGCTAAACAGGCGTACATTTGAAATGAACGATGGGTTAGGTGTTGAGGCAAGTGTATCCTGAGCGCAAATAAGGTTTGCATGGGCTATGAGCATGCAACAAGCCATCATAGACCACATCATCGCCTTCATGACACCATCCTCCAATCATTGAAGATCGACCATTTCCTGTTAATTGCATGAAGACTCTGGATGATGCTTGGGATTGAAGTTGGCTGTGAATGCCCTACTTGCCGACCTGGCAACTTTTATGGCTTATGAAGGTCAAAAAATCCATTT
>CAYPJB010000266.1:0-6636 GCA_964410845.1 uncultured Bacteroidales bacterium
GAACCACCTTCTTTCAGTCCCTTCGAAGAGGAAAGATCCAGATCACCTTTGGGAGAAGTCCCGCTGTGACATCTGATGCACTTCGCCTTAAGGAGAGGGGCAACCGTTTCACGAAAGAAGCGATCATCAGCAAAGCTGCCCACTGGAGAGGAAATCAGCAAGAACAACACTAAGTATCGCATCGACACCAACCAAGGGGAGAAACCGGCAGGATATGCATTATGAAGGATCAACAGGAAAACTTCAATCCTGAAGTTGCAATGGGCAGCCTGTGAGTACGGACATCTTGCAGCGTCAGTTTGTCGAAAGCTTGCATTTCCTCCTTTGAAAACTCTTGCAATTGTGGTTATTATGAGTTTCTGCCAGCAACTCCCTCCAGCAGAAATACCATGACTCTCCATCGTCGCAGCTTCCTGTCAAAGACCGTCTTTACTGCAGCAGGCACATTTACCATTGCCAGCTCATCAGGGTTACTAGCGATCGGGCCAAACGATCGTATTCAACTCGGCTTCATTGGTTTGGGCGTTATGGGTCGTGGCCATTTATCACGATTCCTCGGGCAAAAAGACATCCAGGTGATGGCAGTGTGCGATGTTGTCGAAGAACGACGAACCAGCGCGTTGAAGATGGTGGAATTACATCATGCTCAGCAAAAGACTGCAGGCACACCTTCAGATTGCAAGGCTTATGGAGACTTTCGCGAATTACTCGCACGCAAAGATATCGATGCGGTTGTCATAGCTACTCCAGATCACTGGCATGCCATCCCGTGCGTTCTGGCTGCACGAGCCGGGAAGGACATTTATTGTGAGAAGCCACTCACGCGAACGATTGCGGAAGGGCGACGCATTGTGGAAGAGGTGGCCAAGGCGAAATGTATTTTTCAAACAGGCAGTCAACAGCGAAGTGAGTTTGGGCATCGATTCCGTAAGGCAGCACTGTTTGTTAGACAAGGTGTGATCGGAAAAGTAAAAACGGTACGGATTGGTGTGGGCGCTCCAGCCGTGCCTTGCGATCTTCCAGGTCAGCCGGTTCCCGCTGGTACCGACTGGAACATGTGGGTAGGTCCCGCCGCCATGCGGGAGTACAACGAGATTCTTTGTCCCAAGGGTGTGCATCGTCATTTTCCGCTTTGGCGCAATTATCGAGAGTACGCAGGCGGTGGATTGGCTGACATGGGTGCTCACCATTTTGATATCGCTCAGTGGGCGCTGGGAATGGACGAAACCGGCCCGGTAATGATTGAGCCACCTTCAGGCAATCAAGCCACGGGATTGCGTTTTGTCTACGCCAATGGCATTGAGATGTATCACGGTGGACCAAGCGGCTGTACATTTGAAGGTACCAACGGCACTATCTACGTTGACCGTGACAGGTTTGAGATCACGCCCAAGGAGTTAGACAAGGTCGACATCAAAGATGATCGACAGTTGATCTATTATTCCACGAATCATCATCGTAACTGGATTGATTGTATCAAGCAAAGAAAGCAGCCGATCTGTACTGCAGAGATAGGACATCGCTCGGCAAGCATCTGTCATCTGGGAAATCTTGGCTATCAGTTGCGGACCAAGCTGAAATGGGACCCGAAGGCTGAGCGTTTTGCTGGCAATGATGAAGCTAACAAGCTTCTGAACCAGCCGTATCGCGATGAATGGCAGCGAGTGTAAGTGTTTCCCGTACAGTGAAAAGGTGGTCAGCCATGAAGCACTTGCATAGCCCGCTCATCTCGCGTCGCACCTTTCTTGCAGCAGGTACGGCTTCGTTGGCTGGTATGGCAGCCAGCCAGGCCAGCACATCAGGCAAGGTTGCACGCTCAACCATTCTGATCTGGCTGAGTGGCGGGGCATCTCACATCGATACCTGGGACATGAAACCCCACGCTCCTTCGGAATACCGGGGAGCCTTCAAACCCATTCGAACAACTTCCCCGGAAATCGAGTTGTGCGAACACCTGCCTCTCCTGGCGAAGCAGGCCCATCACCTTGCTGTCATCAGATCGCTCGGCCATGACGGCAAAGGGACCGGGGATCATCATGCTGGCTACTACTACAATCTGACCGGGCATGAACCTGATTCCACATTTCGTCAGCAAGGCAATAATCGCAAACCAATGCTGACGGATTGGCCATTCATGGGTTCTGTGATTGCCATGAAGAGGCCAAAGCATCCAGATCTTCCGTCTCTGATCGCACTCCCTCAAAAGCCAGGATTTCCAGAGTACACTCGTCCAGGACAGTTTGCAGCTCGACTTGGGTACGAATACGATCCGTTCTATCTGTTGGGAAAGCGTGAGAAACCTCTGGAATTCATTGCACCAACATTGTCACTTGCTGGCAACATCACCGGAGATCGTTTACTGGATCGCAAGCTGCTTCTGAACTCCATTGATCATCAGGCACGCCAGTTTCAAGCAGCTACCAGTTACAGTCAGATGCAGAGCAAAGCGTTTGAACTCCTGACAGCATCGCGGTCCAAACAGGCATTTGATATCACGCAGGAATCGACAGCCACACGTGAACGCTATGGGATGACTCTCAATGGAATGAGCATGCTGATGGCACGTCGGCTGGTGGAAGCGGGGGTGCCTTTTATCGCCGTGTACTGGATGGAGGATCCTAAACTCAATCAACCCTGTTTGAGCGGAGGTGGCTGGGATACTCATGGCAACAATTTTGGATGTTTGAAAGATCATCTTCTTCCAGAGTTCGATCGTTCCTTCAGTGCCTTGCTGGCTGACCTGCATGAGCGTGGCTTGCTATCACAGACGCTGCTTCAGGTGAACAGTGAAATGGGTAGACAGCCGAAGATCGGTGATCCCCGGTCGAACGGTGTCAAGGGTGCAGGACGTGACCATTGGACTAACTGCATGAGTGTTCTTCTGGCAGGTGGTGGTATTCGTGGTGGCCAGGTTTATGGCACATCTGATCGATATGCAGCTTATCCAGCAAGTAATAAAGTCACTCCCAGCGATGTCGCGCGGACCGTTTACCATGCCATGGGAGTGAATGATCTTTCCTGGACAGATCGTGAAGGCCGACCAATCGATCTACTCCCAGAGGGAAGAGTGATTGACGAACTCTTCTAGGAAACAAATGCTAATTGCATTACTTCCCGAGTGATCGCTCCACTTCAAGAATTGCCTGTGTCGTCTTCATGATGGTATCAGGCGTCAGTGAGATTGAATCAATTCCACATCGAACCAGGAATTGTGCAAATTCCGGATAGTCACTGGGAGCCTGCCCGCAGATGCCGATCTTGCGACCGCACGCTTTCACTCGCTTGATAACGTCTTCGATCATCTTCATGACTGCCGGATTACGCTCATCAAAGAGGTGTGCCACAATATTGGAATCGCGGTCCAGGCCCAGAGTAAGTTGCGTGAGATCGTTGGAGCCAATGGAGAAACCATCAAAGATGCGGGCAAAGTCTTCTGCGAGAATAACGTTGCTTGGTATCTCGCACATCACATAGACTTCGAGACCGTTCACACCTCGTTTCAGCCCAGCCTGCTCCATCACAGCCAGCACTTTCTCTCCTTCTGCTACCGTACGGCAGAACGGAATCATCAGTTTGATGTTGTTGAGCCCCATCACTTCACGTGCATAGAGCATCGCCTTGCATTCGAGCTGAAAACCTTCCTGGTAGCGGGGATCATAATAGCGGCTTGCTCCCCGGAACCCTATCATGGGGTTCTCTTCTAGTGGTTCAAACGGCTTGCCTCCAAGCAGGCCTGCATATTCGTTTGTCTTGAAGTCTGATAAACGGACTATCACATCCTTCGGATAGAAGGCTGCAGCCAACTGCCCTACACCCTCTGCCAGCTTATTGACAAAGTAATCAGACTTATTGGGGTAATAGCGTGTAAGCCGTGCAATCTCTTGTTTATCCTTCCCGTCAGGGAGTTCATCGAAGCGTAAGAGTGCTAGTGGATGAACACGAATAAACGAGGAGATGATGAATTCTTCACGAGCCAATCCGACGCCATCATTGGGCAAGCTGGAAAGGGAAAATGCTTTATCCGGATCGCCAAGGTTCATCATGACCTTGGTCCTGGGGCGTGACAGATTCTTGAGATTGATGGTCGTTCGCTGGTACGCGAGCTTGCCTTCGTACACCTTGCCAACATCGCCTTCCGCACAGGAAACGGTAACAGCTTGCCCGGCACGGAGGACCGCTGTTGCATGGTCCGTGCCCACGACGCAAGGCACACCCAACTCACGGCTGACGATAGCTGCATGGCAGGTTCGGCCGCCACGATTGGTAATCACTGCTGCTGCCATCTTCATGGTGGGTTCCCAGTCGGGGTCGGTCATATCTGCTACCAGTACTTCACCAGGTTTGAACTGGTGAAGCTCCTCGGCAGTACGAACCACTCGAACTGTCCCAGCGCCAATCCGAGCCCCAACACTTTTGCCTTGCAGAACGACGTTGCCCTTCTCTGTTAACTCGAACACTTCCAGTTCGGCTTGCTTTTTCATTGCATGCACCGTTTCCGGACGGGCCTGCAAGATGTACAGCTGACCGGTGCGACCATCCTTGGCCCATTCAATATCCATGGGTGTCGGTTGCTTCGCCTGGCGAGTGTAGTGCTCCTCAATGACACATCCCCATCGAGCCAGCGTCATTACTTCGTCGTCCGTCAGGCTGAGTCGTTCCTGCTCTTCGGGTGGAACAGCAATGATGCGGGTACTCTTGCCGCCTCGGCTTGAGTAAATCATCTTCTCCTGCTTACTGCCAACGCGACGTTTCAGTATCGGACACAGTCCCTTCTTGTTAAGCATTGGTTTGAAGATGAGAAACTCATCAGGATCAACTCGGCCTTTAACAATGGTCTCTCCCAAGCCATAGGCACTGTTGATAAGGACCACATCGGGGAAGCCACTTTCGGTATCGAGAGTGAAGAGCACGCCTGAACTGGCAAGATCAGATCGAACCATCTTTTGTACGCCAATGGAGAGGGCTACTGCAAAGTGGTCAAATCTCTTGTCAACTCGATAGGAGATGGCGCGATCGGTAAAAAGAGACGCAAGACACTGCTTGCAGGCATCCAGTAACGCATGATTTCCGCGGATGTTGAGGAAAGATTCCTGCTGGCCGGCAAAGCTGGCACCCGGCAGATCTTCCGCAGTAGCACTCGATCGCACTGCAACATCTACTTCAGCTCCCGCTTCCTTGCACAGATGCTGATACGCTTCAATGATCTGCTGTTCCAGATCTTTTGGTAATGCCGTTTGGAGAATGGCTTCCCGAATTTGACGACCTCGTTCCGCCAGGTCGGACAGCTTGTTCGTATCGAGTCCAGTGAGCTGCTGCTGAAGCATGCTCGCCAGATTACCTTGCTGGATGAAGTGTCGGTAGCCTTCCGCGGTCACGGCAAAACCATTGGGGACCAAAATCCCTTGCGGAGTGAGTGCCCGATACATCTCACCCAGCGAGGCATTTTTACCACCAACCAGTGGCACATCGGCAATGGTCAGGTCTGCGAACCACCGGACAAAGGAAGAGGCCATATGTCTTACTCCTTACGGACTAGCAGATTCGGGGAAGAGGAGAACCACTTGGTTCATCCAGTGATTGCTCGCGACCGAGCAACCGTCGGATCTTGACCGGTGCAATAGATCGCTGCTGCACGTTACCAATGATGTCAGCATGTTGACCAACTTCAGTACTGCGTAGTGCAGTTAAAACCAACTCTGCAACCTGTGGTGCCACAGCTAACAGCATGGTGCCTTCACAAGCCAGGTGCAGAGGCTCCAAACCCAATAGTTCACAGGCGCTACGCGTGAGTGGATGCACCGGCAACAGCTTCTCATCAATGGCCATGGTAAGGTTGCTGGCAAGTGCCCATTCGTGCAGAACCGCTGTCAATCCACCACGGGTGGCATCTCGCATAGCCCGTAAACTATTGCCTGCCACGTGATGTACCGCTTGAACCGCAGGCCAGAGCGAAGCTTCATCACTCACGGGAGCAGGAGAGAGTTGCAGCTTTTCACGTGCCGACAGGATGGCAATTCCATGCAGGCCAACCGGGCCTGAGAGGATCAGCACATCACCAGCCACAAGTGCTGAAGGACCGGGAACGATTGGCTCCAGCAGCTCACCGATGCCAGTAGTGTTGATGAAGAGGCCATCAGCATCTCCATGTGGTACGACCTTGGTATCGCCCGTGACAATAGCCACGCCACAGGCAGATGCTGTTCTTGCAATGCTTTGCAACACCTGCTTCAGCACGTCAACAGGAAGACCTTCTTCGATGATCAACGACAAACTGAGCCATCGTGGAATGGCACCAGCAACAGCAAGATCATTGACTGTTCCATGCACAGCCAGACTGCCGATGTCGCCACCTGGAAAAAATAGTGGAGATACAACAAAGCAGTCGGTGCTCATCGCCAGCCTGTGATGGTTCACTTCCAGCAAAGCTGCATCTGAACCAAGACGAGATGTGCCTAAGATCGGATGCACTACCTGATCAAGTAGCCGACGCATCAGTCTGCCACCTTCGCCGTGCCCTAAAGTGATGGTGGGGGAAGAGCTGGTTACATTCACCGGGCAGTTCAGTTGCCAGGAGCCTATACTCATGATGCAGGCTCCAGTTGTGGAAGTCGGTAACGATAATAGGCAGCGCAAGCC
>CAYPJB010000267.1:0-6621 GCA_964410845.1 uncultured Bacteroidales bacterium
TTCCCGCCCATCTCGATTATGAACTGTGGCAGGGTCCAGTACTTCGCAAGCCCTACCAGGATAACGTGGTCCATTACAACTGGCACTGGTTCTGGCACTGGGGCAACGGGGAACTGGGGAACAATGGCATTCACATGATTGATCTCTGTCGTTGGGGGCTGGGCGTGACGTATCCCAGCCTGGTAACCTCAGCAGGTGGACGTTATCACTTTCAAGACGATCAACAGACTCCTGATACCCACGTCGTCACCTTTGACTTCCCCAGCAAGCAAAGCATCGTCTGGGAAGGATTGAGCTGCATCAATTATCATCCTGAAAATAATGCAGATGCTGTGTTTCATGGAACCAAGGGCACACTGGTTATGAGGAGTGGCGGATATTCACTTCTTGATCCCAAAGGCAAGGAAATCAAGAAAGTACCTGGAGTCACTGGCGACGTGCCACATCTCACCAACTTCATCCAGGCTGTTCGTGAAAACCAGCCATTGAACTCAGAAATTGAGGAAGGCCACCTCAGCACTCTTTTGTGTCACCTGGGGAACATTGCTCATCGAACCAGCCATGCGATTGAATGTGATCCCAACAACGGACAACCACGTTCCGCGGTTGCCAAAGGGTTATGGAGCAAGCAATATGCCCCAGGCTGGGAACCAGTTGTTTGATCGATTATTTGCATTCCAGCACATACCCGTTAACCGTGTCAGGTGAAACTACATGAATCGAATCTATGTAGTACCCCTGTTGTTGCTGCATGTTTCCACGTTGGCACTGTTGGTTCGAGCCTTGCCAACGCACCAATCGTCGGCAGAAGATGCCACGCCTGACTGGGTACTTGAAGGCCGGGCACCCTGGCAGCCTCGTGATTCTCAGGCTGAATACGTGTTTCGTAACCAGCTCTGGATCATGGGTGGCTGGTTCGATTCGCAATCTGCTCCACCGCGCGATGTCTGGTCATCAGCAAACGGCAAAGATTGGAAGCAGGTCACCAGGGAAGCTCCCTGGCTGCATAGCGACTTGCCCATGAATATTACTTTTCAAAACAAGATGTGGTTAATGGGGGGATGGTACAACGGCAGGCTACCGGGGCATTCGGCTAGCAATCAGGTCTGGTCATCGCACGATGGAGAAAACTGGAATCAAGTAAACCAGGGTGCCAGTTGGACACCACGCCTGGCTGCTGCACTAGTTGAGTTTCGTGGCAGGATGTGGCTGCTTGGTGGGACAGAGAACTACTATTTTGGAGACGAGAAAAGCCTGAAGAACGATGTCTGGTCATCAGTCGATGGAAAAGTCTGGAAGCTGGAAACTGCCAGTGCAGACTGGTCGCCGCGGGCGTATCACCAGGCAGCAGTGCTCAACGATCGGATCTATGTCTTTGGCGGTGGTAATTATGTGCCAAGATATCACGCCAGCAACGATGTCTGGTCATCCAGTGATGGCAAAGCCTGGAGATGTGAAACCCGTTCTGCAGCCTGGTCGCCACGCCTGTGGTTCTCTGCTGCGGTTTACCGCGATCATCTCTGGGTACTGGGTGGTTGGTCGAATAATCCAGCGAGAAATTGGGGAGATGTCTGGTGCTCCCGTGATGGCAAAACATGGAAGCAGATGAAGAGCAAGGTAATCTGGAAGGAACGCCATGAGCACTCGGTCTTTGTCTTTCAAGACAGGCTTTGGGTAGCTGGTGGTCACGCCCAGCCCCTGTCCAATGAGGTCTGGTCGTTGAAACTACCGATGAATTGGAATAGCAGGCCTTAGCATGGTCCAGTGCGAATTGTGATGATTCATTGGCGTTGTTTCACGCTAACCCCGTCCTTGATTCGATCACTGGGATGCAATATCACACAGTCTTCAGCTTGCAGTCCATTAAGTACTTCTGCTTCCAGAGCATTTTGTCTTCCAATCTTCACCCTGGTTAGTTTTGCTCGCCCATTGACCAATTGAAATACTGCCCATTCACCCTGCGAGCGGAACAACGCTCCTGTCGGAACCTTGAGAACATTCTCTCCGTCCCAGATTACAATACGGGCATCGACCCGAAAGGCATCACCCAGCGTTGTGCGCTTCTCAGGTGGATCCAGAATATCCACGATGATATTAACCCGCTGTTCTTCCACACCCAGGGCAGAGAGCTTCAGAAAGCCGGATGGTTCCACCAGCCGTACACGGCCCTGTAATGCTTCTGGACCTCCCCAGTGTTCCAGGAATACTTTGGCCCCTGGTTTGATCTTCGCTGCATCACTGGACAAGACATCGATTTCCACTTCGAGATCAGCAGGATCACCCACTTCCATCAGCCTGGTACCCGGCGTGACAGGCCCGGCGCTTTCCTGAAAGACTCGGAGCAAGCACCCTTGAATTGGGGAATAAATGACGAACGATTCCAGTTTCTGCTGAACTGATTGAGTTGTCTGACTACGGATAAGTACAGACCCGGCTTGCTCCAGTTCAAACTGTGCTACTTTTACTCTGAACTGAGATGCACGCATTTCCTCAGCAGCAATCCGTTCCAGATGCTCTGCTTGATCGTAGGACTCTTTCGCCAAGGCCTCAGTCTTAACCAGGGTCTTCGCACGATCGAAAATATGCTTGGCCAGTTCGTACGCCTCGGTCGAGCGTAACTGATTTGCCTCAGCTTGCTGAACATTTGCCTGGGCTGCACGAAGTTTAGCTTCAGCTTCTGCCAGGGCGCGTGCATCCAGCAGCGCCGGATCATTCGGTAGAATACTGGTAAGCACCGTCTTGCCTGGGAATACAGAATCACCCGGATGCCATTCCACTCGCTGCATATATCCAGCTAATGGCGAGGTAATCACGTAGCGTTCCTTAATGCGAGTGCGACCATCTTCATCAACAGTCACTCGCATGGATCCACGAACTACCGTAGCCAGATCAACAGCAACAGGTCCTGGCATAAACGCGTAGATGAGCCCTGCCAGGGCAGCAATGGCAAGTAACAGGTACAGAAGATTTCTGGAATACCTGGCCATCCACTACTCCCTTGCCTTGAGCACTGCGACGAGGTCTAACCGATCGAGCCGACGACGAACCACTAAACCTGATATACACGTAGCCACCACCGTAATGGTAACAGCTAGAGCATACGTCGAAGAGTGGATGACCAGGGGAAACCGTTGTGTTTCTGTGTTCAATGCCAGCATCATCATCCAGGCAAGAGCATAGCCCAGCAGCAAACCAACGGGAATAGCCAGCACGGTGATGATCCCCAACTCGCCTAGAAACATCGCAGAGATTTCACCTCTTGTAAATCCCATCACTCGCAGCGTAGCCAGCTCCCGACTTCGTTCCGAAAGTGAGATACGGGCACTGTTATAAACCACACCAAATGCAATGACACTGGCAAAGAAGACGTTGAAAAAAATCATGCGGAGCAGGTTTTCATCCATCAGTTGTTGAAACGTATCGACCATCATGCGTTTCAAATTGATGCTGGCAATGCGGGGTATCTGTTTCAACTCCCGATAGAGCTGATCCTGCTGATCAGCATCAACCCTTAGGAAAGCACCAGATTGTGATTCGCCTTCACGCAGCAATCGATGAATAGCAGTTTTACGCATATAGGCGGCAGGTTCAGTAAAGTCATCGATCAGGCCAACCAGTTGTACGTTCCTGGTAGGCCGTTCACCTTCGAGGATCTCCACCTCGATCCAATCGCCAAGCTGGCACGAAAAGATCTCAGCCAGCTTGGCTGAGACCACCAGTCCATCCTCCGGCAGGTCGATTTCATGTGCTCTCTGGTCCAATAATCGAAAAAGCCGGCGATCTTCGATCAGGCCCAGGATAGCCAGTCGGCGCGAGTGATGACCAAAACGCAGTCGTGCAGGCACAGCACGAAAGGGTTCTGCCACTATTACTCCTGGCAGATGTTTCAGGTCGTGAATTACCCGACTGGTGGTTGGCTCGACAAAGGTCACGGTGATGTCCTGCCGTTGAGCAGTCTTGAACGCCAGGTCCATCATCTCGTTGACAGCATCCCTTGCACAGTGTCCCATTACCACGATGGCAATCGACATGGCAATTCCCAGGCAGCCCATCGCAGTCTTCATCGGCTGCCGCTCAAGGTTCCTGAGGACAATTCGCAGTGCTGGGGAAAACAATCGCTGTAACCCCAATCGTTCCAGCCAGGTGGTCCTGAAAACCATTGGTGATTCTGGCCGCATCGCTTCTGCAACAGGAAGCGTGACAGCACTTCTGACTGCCATCGTCGTTCCTAAACCAGCAGCAACAAGACTGACACTGAACCCAGCCAGAACAACCCAGAGTGGGAGATCGAAATAGAAAATGGGAAACCTGAAGAAATGCGTATAGACCTGTGTTAATGAATATCCAAGCCACGCACCCATTCCTACACCCAGCATGGTGCCGATGATCACTAACAGCAGCACAAGCTTAAAGAAGTGCCAACCAATTTCCCATGATGAATATCCAAATGCCTTCAATGTAGCTATCTGTTCACGCTGAATGCCAATCAGTCTGGAAAGAACCACATGCAACAGGAATGCGCTCACCGTCAGGAAGATGAACGGAGGCAGCGAAGCCATCGTTCGCAACTGCGTCATCTCGTTGGAGATGAAGCGATAAGAAGGCTGATCAACTCGGCCATAGGCGCCGGTGCCACCGTAGTTGTTGGTTAACCGGTCAAGCTGCTTAATCACATCTGCTTCGATAGCCCCGGGGAGAAGTGAGCAGACAACATTATTGAATGCTCCTTGCATATCGAAAGCTGCAGCTAACTGTGTGTAACCCATCCAGAAGACGCCGTAACGCTTGTTATCCGGAATGAATTCCCCTGGCCGCACGGGATAGACGTACTCAGGTGACAAGACGATGCCGACGATTGTCAGATGCTGCTTCTTACCATTAATGACAGCCGAAAGCGTATTCCCCGGCACAAGGTCATGGGACTGGGCAAACCCTTCATGTACCAGCACTTCCCCCGGGCGTTCCGGCTCGATGTACCGGCCACGTCGCAGATATAGTTTATTGAGCAAAGGTTCGTTTCGATCCGGAACCGAGTTAAGCCTGCCTACGGCAGGGTCTAACAAACCAGGCACATCCAGTGTCACCTCAACAACGATTCGCGTTTCAACTTGAGCTACCCCAGGCAATTCACGCAGTTGTTCAAGTAAAGACTGAGGCGCACGCTTGAGTTGAACGAAGACATCGGCAAAGCGATAGCGATCAAAAAAGGTCTCTTCGGTCAGATGGAGTGAATCGATGGTGCAGAACGACATCACAAACGTTGCTACACCGCAAGCAAGCACCAGGCATATCGCCAGCGCCTGACCACGCATATGGTACAGATCGCGGATCAACTTGCGGTTCAAGGAAGTCATGCTTACCAGGATAACTCCTGTGCGGTAATCTTGTTCTGGTTAGGCACGATGCTGGAAATCATTCCATCGGAAAGCGAGATAACGCGGTCAGCCATGCCAGCAATCACAGCATTGTGAGTGATGACAGCTGTTGTTGTCCCCAGTTCCCGATTGACTTTCTCAATCACTTCGAGCACGAGGATTCCTGTCTTCACATCTAGTGCCCCTGTCGGCTCATCGCAAAGCAGTACATCAGGCCGCTTGGCCACTGCTCGGGCTATGGCAACTCGCTGCTGTTCACCACCAGACAACTGCGAAGGAAAGTGATCCATGCGGCTTTCGAGGCCAACAAGCCTCAGTGCTTCTTCCGGCTTCATCGGATGTTCTGCAATTTCGGTGATGAGTGCGACGTTCTCTCGTGCTGTCAGGCTCGGGATCAGGTTATAGAACTGGAAAACGAACCCTACGTGTTCACGACGATAACGTGTTAAGGCAGTGTCGTCTTCCGACCTCAGGTCATGGTCCCGGTAATGCACGTTGCCACTCGTAGGAACATCAAGGCCTCCCAGGATGTTCAGCAGAGTCGATTTACCGCTGCCCGATGGCCCAAGCAACACCACAAACTCCCCCTGGTAAAGATCCAGGTCAACACCTCGCAAGGCATGAACCTCCACTTCACCCAGGTGATAGACCTTGGTCAACTGTCGAGCCTGAAACACAACTTCGGGAGATAACTTCACAGATCATGCAGTGGAAAGATGGATGTACTCTCAAATCATCCACAGTAAAAGGATGTTCTGCAAGTAGCTCCCTTTATTTTGCATGGGCATGCTGGGAATTCGTGGAGATAAATCCCGGGAAAATACATTCATCGTAAATCGCTGTGTGTCATGTCCTCACCAACATGTTGAATTAAACTTGAGCCCATTCGTGAAAAGCGAATGCGCAAAGGGAATTTTGACCTTCATAAGCCATAAAAGTTGCCAGGACGGCAACTAGGGCATGCACAGCCAACTTCATTCCCAAGCATCATCCAGAGTCTTCATGCAATTAACAAGAAATGGTCGATCTTCAATGATTGGAGGATGATGTCATGAAGGCGATGATGTGGTCTATGATGGCTTGTTGCATTCTCCTAGCCCATGCAAGCCTCGTATCCGCTCAGGATACTGTTGCCTCAACACCTAACCCATCGTTCATTTCAAATGTACGCCTGTTCAGCGAAGACGCAGCCGAGTCTGAACGAGAAGAACGTCGTGATGAAATCGAAACCGACCGTGATTCGTTT
>CAYPJB010000268.1:0-6562 GCA_964410845.1 uncultured Bacteroidales bacterium
AAGAACCAACTACCGGTTCTATCACATCACTGGCTTTCTCACCAAAACAGCCTTCACTACTGTTTGCGGGATCTGAAACCGGGCAGATGCAATTATGGAATGCCGAGACCTCGCAACTGGTTATCCACCATTCCGAACCCTACCCGAGCGGTTTCTTTGCCAGTTTCAGCAACGATGGTTCATCGATTCACCTGACTTCCGGCAAGGCCGACATGGCAACCTGGACACCCGCAGTCCCCCAAAGCAGCAGCCGCATCGCTGAGATCTGGAGCCTCGCCGCTTCTCCTGATGGAAAAACACTCGCCATCGGCGCCGATGATGAGCAGAACAGCAATCGCCATGCGTTGTATCTGAATGAAGCCGCAGTACCAACTGTCACCCGCTGGAGTGCGCCAGGACATGAGGCCACCATCAGTGCTGTGGCCTATTCTCCAGATGGCCAGTCGTTCTTTACCACAGGTCTGGATGGCAAACTCAAACGCTGGAATGCCAGCACGAAGAAGGCTGAGTGGGAAGTCGAAGCTCACCTTCAGCGAGGCATTCGCGAACTGGCCGTTTCTCCTGACGGTCAGCTGCTGGCCACCAGTGGCCTGGATGGCTTGGTTCTGCTCTGGGATGCCAATTCCGGCAAACCGGCTGCGAATCTCAAGCTCAAGTTTGGCACAGTGCCAATCGACCTGACTTTTCATCCGAATCAGCCCTGGCTGGGTGTTGCTGGCGGCGAGATGGTTCAAGTTTGGGATTATCAGCGTCGGAAAACGGTATTGCAGGCTGATGAGCTTGGCAACATTTCATGCCTGGCGTTCGATGTAGATGGAGAACGGCTTTACGTTGGTGGTAAGAAACCCGTTATACACGTGTTTAACATGGTTTCAAAATCACTGCAATCGACGCTCAGCACGACAACTGCGGCAGCACTGGCGGTTTCGCCTGACAACAAGACGCTGGCAAGTTCCTCCATGAATGGTGAAATACGATTCTGGTATGCCCCTACCAGCCAGGAACTGGCCACCATCAAGACGAACGCACAGCTTATTAACGCCCTCACCTTCAGTCCTGATGGTCGTATGCTCTATGCTGGAAGCCGGGATGGGAAGCTGATGTGGTGGAATGGAGTGCCGTAATCTCCGCTTGGAATACACCCGCCAAACCGGCGTTTCTACGGACAAGCCCCCGTCCAACCCCTAAAATATCCGTTCATCTTTACTGTAGGCGATCAAGGATTCTCGCTGCATGCCTGATACTTTGCCACCCGATGTTCCACCTGTTGATGGTGTCACTCCAGCAACTCCTGCCCCTGAACCGAATGATCGGGTGCAGCCGCTGAACATCGAATCTGAACTGAAGGATAGCTACCTCAGCTATGCCATGTCGGTAATCGTCAGCCGAGCATTGCCCGATGTCCGCGACGGCCTGAAACCATCCCAGCGGCGCATCCTCGTAGCGATGAATGACCTCAATCTCAGCCCTTCTGCCAGTCGCATGAAGTGTGCCAAGATTACCGGTCAAACCACCGGCGATTACCACCCGCACGGCACCATGGCTGTTTACGATACACTCGTCCGCATGGCCCAGGACTGGGTCATGCGTCACGTGCTCATCGATAAGCAAGGCAACTTCGGCTCCCTCGCTGGCCTGCCCCCTGCTGCTGAACGATACACCGAAGCCCGTCTCAGCGGCTTCGCCGCGGAAATGCTGGCTGATCTCGACAAGGATACTGTCGAGATGGTGCCCAATTACGATGGTCGCGTGAAAGAGCCTATGGTGCTCCCCAGCCGTTTCCCCAATCTGCTGGTGAACGGGTCAGGCGGTATTGCTGTCGGCATGGCTACCAGCATTCCACCCCATAATCTACGCGAAGTTTGCGCCGCTTGCATTCGCCTGATTGACAACCCCAATGTCACTATCGATGAACTGATCCAGATTGTACCCGGCCCCGACTTCCCTACGGGTGGCATCATTTGTGGTCGCCAGGGTATCTACGATGGCTACCGAACCGGGCGAGGCAAGGTCGTTATCCGGGCTCATGCCAAAATTGATGAAGAAGGCAGCAAGACCCAGATTATCATCACGGATATCCCCTATCAGCAGACGCGCAACCGTATCATGGAACTGATCGGGGAAGCCATCAAAAGTGAAAAGATCACAGGCATCAGCGGGGCACCTCGAGATGAATCGTCGGAACGCCAGGGCAGACCGGTTCATATCGTGTGCGATATCAAACGCGATGCTGATCCGAACCTGGTGCTGAACCAGCTTTACCAATTCACACCATTGCAGGAAACCTTCAGCATCATCTTGCTGGCTCTCGTGGATGGTCGCCCCAGGACACTCAATCTCAAGCAGATTCTTGAAGAGTATCTCCGCCATCGGGTGCGTGTCATTCGCCGACGCACTGAATACCTTCTTAGGCAGGCCAAGCACCGCGCCCACATCCTGGAAGGTCAACTCATCGCTATCGCCAGTATCGATGAGGTGATCGCCATCTGTCGATCTGCACCAAGCCGCACAGAAGCGAAGAACCGGCTGGTGACACTGGAAGTCTCAGCGGCTGTGATGGAACGGGCGCTGGGCAAGGAACACTTCGATGCCCTCATCCGGGAAGTTGGACCTAAGACCAGCTTTTCAATGACTGAAGAGCAGGCTGAGGCAGTTGTCCGTTTGCAACTCGGTCAGCTGGCTGCCCTCGAGCGAGATGAAATCTTCAAGGAATACGCCGGGCTTCGTGCCAGAATCAACGAATACGAAACGCTGCTTTCTGATCAGAAAAACATCCTGGCGGTGGTTCGCAAGGATCTCACCGAGATCAGCGCCAAGTATGGCGAAGATCGCCGCACCACGATCATTGATGAAGGCCCCGGCCAGATGCGGCATGAGGACCTGATCACTGAAGAGATGAACGTGGTGACTATCAGTCATAACGGCTACATCAAGCGACTGCCTTCGAACACCTACCGCAGTCAGAAGCGTGGTGGCCGGGGAATCATGGGTGGTCAAACACGCGAAGACGACTTCATCGAGCACTTCTTTACTGCGTCCACGCATGCTTATCTGCTCTTCTTCACCAACTTCGGACAGGTGTACTGGTTGAAGGTCTACGATATTCCCCAGATGAGTCGTACCTCGACCGGGCGAGCATTGCCGAATGTGATCTCACTGAAGCCCGAAGAAAAAGTCAGTGCTGTCATTCCAGTGCGTCGCTTCGAGCCGGACCGTTATCTACTGATTGCCACGAAGCGTGGCCTGGTCAAAAAGACTGCACTGGAGCAATACTCCCGTCCACGGGCCGGTGGCATCATCGGCATCAACCTGGAAGAGGGTGATACGCTCATTAATGCAGTGCTGGTCGGCGCTGGTGATGAAATCGTGCTGGCCACCAAGCAGGGCATGGCCATTCGTTTCTCCGAAGCGGATGCCCGCCCTATGGGACGCGACACCAAGGGTGTCAAAGGCATCAACCTTCGGTCAGATGACGAAGTCGTCGGTTTGGCTGTGGCAGATCCCGATGGTCAACTGCTGACTGTCTGCCAGAACGGCTATGGCAAGCGGACGCCATTTGGACCGAGCGAAGTCAACCTTGCTGATACTGCTGACGAAGAAACAACGGAAACACCCGAAACTCCCGAGGCGGAAGGTGCTGAAGGCGATGAGAATTCCCCCAGCAACATGCGGTACCGAACACAGCGTCGTGGCGGCAAGGGTCTGAAAGACATCCGTACCAGTGATCGAAATGGCCCTGTCGTGGCAACCATTGCTGTTCGTTCCACTGACGAAATCATCGTCATCACCCAGCATGGCATGGTCACCCGCATGAAAGTGGAAGATTTCCGTACCATCGGTCGCAACACCCAGGGAGTTCGCCTGGTCAACCTGCAGGAAGGCGACCAAGTGGTGACGGCAGTAAAAATGGCTGAACTAGATAATGGTGATACCGCTGGCAGTGATGAGGAAGAGACAACCAGCGAAGAATCATAGACGCTTCCATTTCGCCACTTTCACCCAAGGCAATGAGCCTTGGGTTTCTTTTTCGTTTGCATTTGGTGCGGGCTGGTATCGAAAGATCGATTCCAGCATTTGCTATCGCCTATCAGCGAATAATGCTCGCGAGCCTTACTCATCAATATTTCACCAAAATGAAAATATATTCACCAACGCTCTCATTATTTATCATCAATATATGATATCTGCTGCTTTATTTTTCATGGTATTTTTGTTTGATTATATCAGTACATATCGCCTATACTTTCCCTACGAGCATTTCTGCTCGATCACATCTCACTCCAATTCTGGAAAGGCCCGTTCATGAAGACCACCATTCTGGCCTCGTTTGCTGCTCTCCTACTTGTCAGCCTGGCTGGCGTATCCGTGTATCACTGGCAAGCAGCATCCAGTGTCAAACCCGTTGACGCAGGCACCCCAGAACCCATGCAAGTGTACGCCGTGGAAGTGGAATAGGAGCCAAGCATACTCTTATTTGCTTCTGAAGAAAGCTAATGCCGATGATGTTCGGCATTCTCTCGAAGCTTGACACCATGAACCATCAGCAGTTCAAGTTGTCTTGAACTGCTCTGATTGATCTGGCAGCACGCGATTGATAAGTCCATCGCGATGGCGTGTTGCCTTCGACAAGTAATCGCTAGCCAGACTCAATTACCGAGCAACTATTTGCGGGAACCTGATCATGCATCAGTGTTCCCTCCTTTTCCACGTTGAACTTCCCTCACGCCCTAGTACACTTGAGCCTCTGCTCACCTACTAAGGTAAAGGTATGCCACGGTTCACCCTCGTGATAGTCTGGATACTGGCTGCGACCGTTCTTTTCGCTACTCAGCCGCCTGGCCAATCGACGTCAAAGAAACTTGAATACAGCCCGGCTCTCGTAGAGGAGGTACTCGCCTCCGCCCGGCAGCACGGCGACGTTCGACGTGGGGCGGTTGTATTCACCGATGCCAAATTCGCATGCATTTCCTGCCACAAGATCGGCAAGCAGGGTGGCACCGTCGGCCCGGACCTCACGCTAGTGAGTACCTGTATCACTCCCCACGCCCTTGTCGAATCGGTCCTCTGGCCCGCCCGTGAAGTGAAGAAGGAATACAACACCGTTATCATCGCCACCAGCGATGGCAGGACTCTGAAAGGCTATATCGACGAGGAAACAGCCGCCGAGGTCACGCTACGCGATCCTGCTACCAACGTTGTCAGCAAGATAGCCAAGGCCAACATCGAGGAACGCAAAAACGCTGGCACCCTGATGCCTGATGGAATTGCCGAGGCTATGACGCCTGAACAGCGCCGTGACGTCATCCGCTTTCTCCTGGAATGTGGCAAGACTGGAGTTTCCGCCGAGAGCATGCTCACCCATGCCCACACCGTAGCAAGTTTCAATTTCAACCGCGATCCACTCCATCCCGAACAGTGGCCTCATTGGCAGCACCCTGTCAACCGTGATCGGGTGTATGATTTCTACTCCAAAGAGGCTGAGCACTTTGCTCGAAACCCCGGCATGTTGCTCCCCGCATTTCCTGGTCTCGATGGTGGCAAGTATGGCCACTGGGGCAACCAGGATGAAAAAACCTGGGCCAGCGATCACTGGAGCAAAAGCGACCTCGGATCGCTGCAAAGCTGCATACTGAAGAACGGTCCGCAGGTGATTCCGCGTGCCTTGTGTGTCAGGCTAGGTGACTACGCCGTCTGCTTCAACCCTAAAACATTGTGCTATGAAGCGTTCTGGAAAGGGGGATTTCTGAAGATCTCATCCACCCGCAGCGGCTTCATCGACCCGATGATTCCAGATGGTGAGATGCTGCCTCTGCCTGAACAAAAGAAGCCCGATGGCGACTTCCGGTACCAGGGACTTTACCGGACAGGCAACCAGGTCACGTTCACCTACACCATCGATGGTATCACCTATCTCGACACTCCTTCGGTGAAAGATGGCACGCTCATCCGAACAGTCACTCAAGGAACCAAACCTGTCGGATTCCAGCCGGTGGCGCAATGGCCAATGTCAATCATCACCCGGGGCAAGCCCGGGAAGCAGTCTCCCTATGCACTAGACACGATTGAACCACCATTCGAGAACCCCTGGAAAGCGATGATGTCCTTCGGCGGACATGACTTCATGCACGATGGTTCCGCCATGATCTGCACCATGCAAGGTGATGTCTGGCATGTCAGCGGGCTGGATGACAAACTCGAACGAGTCACTTGGCGGCGCTTTGCGAGCGGATTGAATCAGACGCTCGGCCTGGTTGTTGCTGAGGATAAAGTCTATGTGATAGGCCGTGACCAGATCACTCGCCTGCATGACACCAACAACGATGGCGAAGCTGACTTTTACGAACGATTCAGTGCTGCCTTCGTATCATCCCCGGCTGGGCATGATTATATCTGTGGCCTGGAACGTGATCAGCAAGGCCGGTTCTACACTGCTTCCGGCAACGAAGGCGTGCTGCGTATCAGTGCTGATGGAAAGTTCAGTGAAGTCTTGGCTACAGGACTGCGAAACCCTGATGGACTAGGGCTACTACCTGATGGCACCGTGACCGTTCCGAGTTCCGAA
>CAYPJB010000269.1:0-6518 GCA_964410845.1 uncultured Bacteroidales bacterium
AAAGTAATAATGTCCGTAAGCTGGCCGACAGAAGAAGTGGGGTGTGATGACATCGATATCGAGGCAGACAGCAGGACGATAAACAAAGCCTGGTCGATAGCATACTGCGTAGTCGAAGTAACAAGGTGCGAACAGGATGCCTCGACGGCGGATAGACCAATCCCAGTAACCATCCACAAAGATGTAACCACCGGGAGTCCATGAATAGCTTGCGGGTACCCAACTCCAACCGGGTTGGCCAGCTATCCAGTAGCCAGGTCGCCACAGGTAACGGGTATCGCGGTAAACCCAGGTACCAGGAGACCAGATGTGTTCCTGTGTAGGTGCCGTTGGGGGAGCGCCCTGCTCTAGTGATTCGGGAGGGGGTTGTTGAATGATCTGTTCTTCCTTTTGTTCAGCTGAAGCCCAGTATCCACTCACCCACTGGTACTGACCACCGTCTTCATTCCAGTAGCCTGGAATCCATTGACGGCCGGGCGGGAGCATTCGCCAGAAACCGCTCACCCACATGAAGTCATTCTTATCTTCATCCCAGCTCCAGTAACCGCCCAGCCAGGCGACATTGTCACCTTCAGGCTTCTCATCCGGGGGAAGTTCCTCCACAGGCTGTGGTGGCTTCTTTGTTATCCCAAGACCTGGCTTAGGGTTGAAAACGGTTGGCTGGCCAAAAGCTTCATGGACAGGACCACGAGTCAGCACTTGTTGCCCGTTTTCCATGGCAGGTTGAGCCTGGCCTGCCGCCGCTGGCGGATTATCTTGAGCCTGGGTCACTGGCTGCATGCTGGAAACTACCAACAGTGCGGCACCCATCGGTGCAATGCTCCAGCAAACTAATCGGTGAACAAGGGAGTTCAGTTGCATGTCTCTACTCCGTAAATGCTGTGACATCATAGTAGATACATCAATTCTCTACTAGGCACACTTGTCGTATCGCACCAAGTGAACGGAGGCGAAACGTGAACTTGCGCTAGAATGACAATCTCCGCTGCTGAACTGACTCATGTCTCAAGATTTTGATAGATCATACGAATAGCTGAGGGATCACATCACATTGAAGTTCAAACCAGACGGATTGGGGTTCAGCTATGACCGCCTTGCGATCACTTTTTTGTGTACTGCTATTGCCATTGGTACTGCAATCTGGCTTGTCACAAGAACCCAATGCCGCGGACCCTCGTGATCTCGAACCTTTCTTCGATGGCGTGCTTTTTCAGCAGCTTGCCAGCAAGCACATTGCAGGTGCAGTGGTTGCAGTCGTCAGTGGCGATAAAGTTGTCTTCTCCAAAGGTTACGGCTACAGCGATGTGGCTAACCGTAAACCAGTTGACCCGGAGAAGACACTCTTCCGCATCGGCTCTGTCTCCAAGTTGTTCACCTGGACTGCTGTCATGCAGGATGTGGAAGCAGGGCGACTGGATTTGAATGCAGATATCAATCGCTATCTCGGAGATGTTCAGATTCCCGCCCGGTACGGCAAACCAATCACCATGCGACATCTGCTGACGCACACTCCTGGTTTTGAAGATTATGTCCTCGGCCTTTTCAGCAAAACCCCGGAAACACGCAGTCTCTCAGAACTGCTTCGAACACAAATGCCTGAACGCATCAGACCACCAGGGGAACTGGCTGCTTACTCCAACTATGGTACTGGGTTGGCCGGGCATGCAGTTGCTAACCTTGCGAAGAAGCCTTGGGAAGATGTGATGGAAGAAAGAATGCTCATACCACTCGGAATGAAGAACACACTCGCTCGACAACCAGCCAAGGATAAGCTTCCTGCAGACATGTCGAAAGGATACCACTGGGTTAATGGTCAATGGCAGGAGAAAGATTTCGAGTATGTACCATGGGCTCCGGCAGGAGCATTCAGTGCCTCTGCCAATGATATGGCCAAGTTCATGATCATGCATTTAAGCGATGGGGCCCTGGGCAACGTTCGGATTCTCAAGGCTGACACCGCACGTAGCATGCGTGAGCCGCTCTTTTTCAATCATCCGAAAGTCAGCCCGATGGCAAGCGGGTTCATTCTCGAAAACCACAATGGACATACCCTGGTGGGACACGGGGGAGATACTCTCTGGTTTCACACGATGCTGCAACTGATTCCAGAAAAGAAACTCGGCCTGTTCGTCTCGTACAACACTGACTCCATCGGTGATGCTCGGGGTGCATTGCTTCGTGCATTTCTTGACCGTTACCTGCCTCAGCAGTTACCAGCCCGTGCGAAAAGCCCTGATGGTATGCGTGAACGCTCAAGTAAGTTTGTTGGAGAATATCAGACACTACGTTATTCTGATTCGACATTTGGCAAGATCGCTCGCTTGCTGGGTGCTATTCATGTATCACTCGCCAAGGACGATCAACTGGTGGTTGTTCGAGGAGACAATACATTCCGCTTCATCGAAGCTGAACCTGGCTTCTATCGTGAACTGGATGGGAATCGAACGGTTGCATTCAAGGAAAGCGATACTGGAGAGATTGCATTGGCCTGGGATAACGCTGCCCCCATGGCTTCCGTCAAAGTGCCGTGGCATGAGACGAGTCTTTTTCATTTGAGCATTCTTGCAGCGTGCCTTGCCCTGATGCTCACTGCCCTGCTTTTTTGGCCTGCGATAGCATTCCAACTTCGTGGACACACTCATCCTGACATTCGCCGATCGGGATTTTCTGCAATGCTGAGTATAGTTGCCTGGATGATGTGCCTGTGCTGTGTTGCACTCTTTGCTACGTTGGCAACATACCTATCCAATTCCGACGAAATTGTCTTCGGTATTCCCCCGATGCTGCAACTCCTGATGAAGTTGACTTTCGTCTGCGCAGGTCTTGCAGGAATCACCCTTCTTGGCTGCCTTCTGGCATGGATCAACGGATACTGGCGATTCAGCGGCCGACTCCATTACACAGCAGTCGCGTTCGCTGGAGCAGGTTTCATCTGGTTCCATTATTATTGGAACCTGATGCCTGTAACATTGTGAAACTGATCTGCAGGTATCCCAGTAATCATGTCGGTTGCGTGATGTAAGGCTTGATCGGGTTACCAGAAGAATCAAAGAATTCAAGGCTGCCTGTACTAATATCGTAGAGGGCTCCGATGACCTTGATCTTGCCTTCCTGTCGCATTTTTTCAAGTGTGTGGCTCTGTTCCATTACCACCTGTATTGTGTGTAGCACATTACGACGTGCCACCGAATCCGCATATGATTTCAGCTCCTGTGGTGACCAGCTTTTCGCTGATACAAGTTCCTGAGGATCAACAGACTTTGTGATTTCGCCCAACAGCACGTCCAGATGTTCGCACCCTGTCAGTTCATTGGCATTCTTACCAGTAATCATCAATTGTACAGCAGCTTGCACTGCCCCACAGCCGGTATGCCCCATCACCAGAACCAGTTTGGCTCCTGCCACCATGCAGGCATACTCCATACTTCCCAGTACTTTCTCCCTGGCAACATTTCCCGCAATGCGAATAGTAAAAGCATCGCCCAATCCCAAGTCAAAGATCATTTCCGTTGGTGCACGTGAATCGATGCAGCTGAGGATAATTGCCATGGGAAACTGACTGGCAGCAGTGGCGGTAATCTGCCGTTGCAAGTCACGCCCCAACCGATTGCCAGTGATGAACCTCTGGTTGCCATCTCGAAGGATTTCAATGACCTCATCAGGCGTCAGTTTGTCGCGTAACTCACGATTCGTATAGTCAACGTAGAGTATCTGATCCTTCATTTCATAACGATCATGGAAGCCTAACAGACTGATCTGCACACCATGAGCAGGCCCAATTTCATCTTTTAATACCTGGATCATGTCCAGAATATCGGGATCGATGTAATCAGTATCAGTGGCGTCAATCAATAAATGCTTGACATTTGGCGTAGTATTGAAGATGCGAGCCAGCGCTGCCTTATTGAGGAAACTCACCTGATTGGCCAGACGAACGCGAAGCACTTCTCCACTGATATGTTTCTCGAGCACCTGGGAGACCGGTCGCCGCAGATTGCTTTGAAGAATGAAGAAGATGCTGATGGCCAATCCAATCAGGATACCTATCAGCAAGTCGGTCAACAGAATGGCGACAATGGTCACGATGAACGGCAGGAACTGATTACGCCCTTCCTTCCACATCTTGCTGAAGTAACTGGGATGTGCCAGCTTGTAGCCAGTCAAAATCAGAATGGCAGCCAGGCAGGACAGTGGGATCTGATTAAGCAAGTTGGGGAAAAAGATCACAAAGACGAGCATCAGAATACCATGCAGGATAGCAGACAGCTTGGTGCGTGCTCCAGAATTGATGTTCACGGTGCTGCGGACCACCACGGATGTTACTGGTATCCCACCAATCAAACCGCATAGGATGTTGCCCACACCCTGGGCCAATAATTCTCTACTGGGAGGCGATGTGCGTTTCTCAGGATCCAGCTTGTCTACAGCCTCGAGATTCAGCAGGGTTTCTAGCGATGCCACAATCGCAATGGTGATGGCAGCTTTGTAAACGAGGACATTATTCCATTGCTCAAACAGAGGGTATTTGAGCAGATTCAACACGGAATCCAGTGTAAGTGATGCCGGTGCTGGAACGTTCACAAGATGACTTGGTTCAATTAGCCAGACGGTACCGAACTGTTTCAAAACATTAAATAATAAAATGCCCAGAGCTACTACAACGAGTGAACTTGGTACGACTGACTTCTTCAGGTATTTATTGCGGTCCCAGAGCAACAACAGCGTCAGTGAAATAACGCCAACAATCAGGGCTCCTGGCTGGATGTCTGTTATCGTGTCAATCAATTCGGTAAACGTATTCCGTTCATCTGGTTGAAAGAAACTCATTTCACCTTCAGGGTCCTTATCATGCCCCAGCAGGTGCGGCAGTTGCTTAAGGATCAGAATGAGTCCAATAGCAGCGAGCAGGCCTTTGATGACACTGCTGGGAAAGAACTCGGCAATGATGCCAGCTTTGAGCAACCCCATAAGCAACTGAAACACCCCGGCCAGCAACAGTGCTAACAGAAACGCTTCAAATGATTGGAGTGCAGTGATTTGAGCGAGAACAACAGCCGTCAATCCTGCTGCAGGACCACTGACACTAGTGTGCGATCCGCTAAGCATGCCAACGACGATTCCACCTACAATACCAGCAATGATGCCCGCGATGTGCGGCGCGCCTGATGCCGTAGCAACTCCCAGACAGAGTGGCAGTGCCACCAGGAACACAGCGATGCTGGCAGCGAAGTCTCTTCCAAAATGTCTGAACATCGAACTGAGTGGCTGCATGCAGATCTCTGGCGAGGGATTCCGAAGCACTGATGGATGATGTATCAGAATAGTGTTTGAAAGGGAAATGTAATGAATGAACAATGAGACAAAATGGATATATAATATCGATAAGAACCATAGAGAAATGTATGCACCGTCTTACGTCAACTCTTCTCTGCCTGGCTTTACTGGCAACCGTTACGTCGTGTTGGTGTCAGGATTCCCCACGAAGCAACGTACTCATTCTCTTCATGGATGATCAACAGGCTGACACCATTGCAACGCTAGGCAATAAATATGTACGAACGCCTCACCTGGATCGACTCGTCCAGCGTGGACTCACTTTCGATCAGGCATACATGCAGGGTGGAATGAATGGTGCCACCTGCGTTCCTTCCCGTGCGATGCTACTTTCCGGGCAATCGCTGTTCCGCATAGATGAACGCCTGCTTCGGCATGAAACCTGGCCTGCTGCCTTCCAGCGAGCAGGTTATTCAACCTTCATCACCGGCAAATGGCATAACGGCGAAGCATCACTGCCCCGCTGCTTCCAGGAGGCTCGCAGCATCTTTGCCGGCGGCATGACCAACCCTCTGAAGGCCAAACTGGCTCACATGGTTGATGGCAAACTAACCCAGCAGGCGATTGCCCCAAAACATGCCTGTGCCGTCTTTGCTGATGAAGCGATTAGCTTCATCCAACGTAAGCACGAGAGGCCTTTCTTCTGTTATGTTCCGTTTGATGGCCCACATGATCCACACATCGTTCCTTCTGATTTCGCGATCAAGTATGATCCTGACTCAATTTCACTGCCTGCCAACTTCCTGCCACAACATCCATTCAACAATGGCGAAATGATCATCCGTGATGAAATGCTACTCCCCTGGCCGCGTCCGCCAGAGAAGGTCCGTGCCATGATTGCTGACTACTATCGCTACATCAGCTATCTGGATGAACAAGTAGGTCGAGTGCTGGATGCTCTCGAAGCATCTCCGTATGCCAGGAACACTATCATCGTCTTCGCTGCTGATTCCGGTGTTGCTCGTGGCCAGCATGGATTGATAGGTAAACAGAACTGTTACGAACACTCACTTCGAGTACCCCTTATCCTCGCTGGGCCAGGGATCCCTGCGAACCAGCGAACCAAAGCCCTGTGCTATCTCTTCGATGTATTACCCACCCTGGGCAAGCTGTGCCATGTTGACGGACCAAAGACCAGTGAAGGGAAGGAGTTCACCAGCGTGCTTCGTACGCCTGACAGCACA